>JBMSSY010000199.1:0-2038 GCA_049424605.1 Candidatus Methylopumilus sp. | reverse complement strand
GATGTTGGTACAAATCGTAATCTTATGTTTGCCTACAGGTTGCAAGTCATACATATTGTAGAAAGTTGCCACTTCTAAAGCAGCGATTGCTGGAATGCCTAAGTATTCTGCAACGTAAGCGATGGTTTCTTTAGAAAGCCAACCCTTTTCCGTTTGCGCGATGCGCAATGCAGACATCACCGCACCCTGGCGGTTTTCTTTTGGATACTTAGTTAATTCGTATTCGATTTTATCGAGAGACGCTTGAGACAACATTATCGATCGATCTCCCCAAACACAATATCTTGCGTACCAATAATGGCAACCAAGTCAGCAATCATGTGGCCTTTAGTCATTTCATCTAGTGCTGCCAAATGCGGGAAGCCAGGCGCACGGATTTTTAAACGATACGGCTTATTCGCCCCATCAGAAATCATATAGATACCAAACTCACCTTTTGGATGCTCAACCGCGGCATAAGCCTCGCCTGCCGGCACATGGAAGCCCTCAGTGAACAATTTAAAATGGTGAATCATATCTTCCATATTGGTCTTCATGCCTTCGCGATCAGGCGGCGCCACTTTATTGTCGCTACTAATCACAGGGCCTGGGTTTTGACGTAACCAGTCAATACACTGCTTAATGATGCGGTTAGATTGTCTAAACTCTTCAATACGCACCAAGTAACGGTCGTAACAATCACCATTCACACCAACTGGAATATCAAAATCTAATTTATCGTAAACTTCATACGGTTGTTTTTTACGTAAATCCCACGCAATGCCTGAGCCACGTAACATTGGGCCTGTCATACCAAGCGCTAATGCACGTTCTGGTGTGACTACACCAATACCAACGGTACGTTGTTTCCAAATACGGTTATCCGTTAACAAGGTCTCGTATTCGTCCACATAAGCTGGAAAACGATTTGCGAAGTCTTCAATAAAATCGAGCACAGAACCTTGGCGGTTCTCATTAAGCTTAGCGATTTCTTTTTTGCTACGGAAAGTTGAGTTTTCATGTTGCGGCATGCGATCTGGCAGATCACGATATACACCACCTGGACGGTAATAAGCCGCGTGCATACGGGCACCTGAAACCGCTTCATAAATATCAAACAAGTCTTCACGCTCACGGAAAGCGTACAAGAACACACTCATTGCACCGACGTCTAGCGCATGCGCACCCAACCAAAGCAAGTGATTAAGAATGCGGGTAATTTCATCAAACATCACACGGATATACTGAGCACGGATTGGCACATCCACACCCATCATCTTCTCAATCGCCATGACATAAGCATGTTCGTTAGCCATCATGGACACATAGTCCAAACGATCCATGTAAGGCACTGATTGAAGATAAGTACGATTTTCAGCTAATTTTTCTGTACCGCGATGGAGCAAGCCAATATGCGGATCAGCACGTTGAATCACTTCGCCATCCAGCTCAAGCACCAAACGCAATACCCCGTGCGCCGCAGGATGCTGCGGGCCGAAGTTCATCGTGTAATTTCTAATCTCAGCCATTATGGAAGCCTTCGTCACGTATCACGCGTGGCACGTTGTTTCTCAATTCAATAGAAACTGGCTCGTAAATCACACGTTGCTGTTCTGGGTCGTAACGCATTTCAACGTTACCGATCATAGGGAAATCTTTTCTGAATGGATGACCAACAAAACCATAATCAGTTAATAAACGACGTAAATCTGGATGGCCGTCATACATGATGCCAAATAGATCAAATGACTCACGCTCAAACCAATTAGCCACTGGGAACAAATCAACTAGCGTTGGCAGCACTGGAAACTCGTCATCCGTTGCAAATACTTTCAAACGAATACGATGATTTAAAGTCACTGATAAAAAGTGATAAACCGTTGCGTAACGCAAACCTTCCCAAGTGCCATCAGCGTAATCGCTGTAATCAACACCACAAAGGTCTATCATTTGTTCGAATTTAAGTTTCTTATTGTCGCGCAAGGTCTTCACCACCTTAAGCATGTCTTTCGCGCTACATTCGATGGTGAGTTCATTTAAATCTACAGTGAGCTTGGTG
>JBMSSY010000198.1:0-2039 GCA_049424605.1 Candidatus Methylopumilus sp. | reverse complement strand
CAAGACAAAATGGGAAGCATCTAATCCAGCTAGCACCGAAGTGCCGCCTACACTATTACCTTGGCTACCATGACAAGCCGCGCAAGATGCGGCTAGCGTTTGAATATGCGCGTCATTAAGCACTGCCTCATCCGCATAGCTATTGCTCGCAAGCACAAAAAAACCCACAAGCGCCAGTAGGCAATTGTGGGTTAGTTGGCTTATGTTGATATGAATTTGCATGGCTTTATCATAAAACATTTAAAAGCATTTGTAAGGATTTTTTAGAAGCACTTTTCTTCTTTACAGCCATCATCTTTAGCGCCAAGTGAAATCAACAAATCTACCATCTTAGTGTTGCCAGTATCACGCACTACACGAAGAATTGATACATCACCTTTAAGCTTTAAATTCCAATCAGCACCTTTTGAGCCAAGATACTTAACTAACTCTGTGTAGCCATCGTAAGCAGCCATTTGGCCAGCAGACATCTTAGTCATTGGGTGAACATAGTTCACATCAGCGCCGTGCTCAACTAGATACTTAACAACAGCCAATTGGTTTTGATTCGCTGCAATTTGCAAAGCTGACCATGCAAAAAACTTTTCATTTACATCAGTACCAGAATCTAGGTATTTTTTAACCATTTTCACATTGCCATCACGCAAGGCTTGTGTGTATTCAACTTGTTGCTCGCCTTCCATCGCAAATGATGTAAGTGGAATACTTAAAGCGATGACCATCATCAATGTTTTAATCAATTTCATTTATTACTCTCCAAATTATTTTAATTAATAAACTTTCTTGCATTTCTAAACATACGTATCCAAGCACCATCTTCGCCCCAAGCATCTGGATGCCAAGAATTTTGCACGGTACGGAAAACACGTTCTGGGTGAGGCATCATAATACTAAAACGCCCGTCTTTAGTAGTTAATCCAGTAATCCCTTGCGGTGATCCATTGGGGTTAAATGGATACACTTCTGTTGGATTACCCGCATGATCTACAAACTTCATACTGACTAATTTATCCGATACAACTGCATTGACAGCAGATTCTGAAGAAAATTCCGCAAAACCTTCACCATGCGCAACGGCAATAGGCATGCGGCTTCCAGCCATGCCTGCAAAAAATAGCGATGGCGACTCTTGCACTTCTACCATGGCAAAGCGTGCTTCAAACTGTTCTGATTTATTACGCACAAAGTGCGGCCACTGCTCAGCGCCAGGAATAATGCTGTGTAAATTACTCATCATTTGGCAACCGTTACAAACGCCTAATGAGAATGAATCACTGCGTTGGAAGAATGCCGAAAACTCATCTCTGGCGCGTGAGTTAAACAAGATGGACTTAGCCCAGCCCTCACCCGCTCCTAACACGGCACCATAAGAAAATCCGCCGCAAGCCACAAAGCCAACAAAGTCTTTTAAGCTGACGCGTCCGCTAATAATGTCGCTCATATGCACGTCATAAGTGGCGAATCCAGCACGGTCAAAGGCCGCCGCCATTTCAGTCTGACCATTCACCCCTTGCTCACGCAAAATCGCCATTTTAGGGCGCACGCCAGTAGCAATATAAGGCGCAGCAATATTATCTGCGAGGTCAAATGTCAGTTTGGCATGCAAGCCAGGGTCTGCTTGATTCAAAATGCGATCATATTCTTGCTGCGCGCACACTGGGTTATCGCGCATTTTTTGCATTTGGTAAGTAGTTGCCGACCAAGTGCGATGCAAATCAATACGTGATGCTTCAAATACAGTGTTGCCCGCTTGTTGAATAACGATGCGTTCACCCGCATTGACTTCACCTATGATATGCACACAGTCAGGCAAAGTTTTAGCCAAGTTTGCAGCGATTACATCGGCCTCAGAAGCGCGCACTTGAATCACCGCACCCAACTCTTCGTTATACAAAATACTGGCTAGGTCACCCGCCAAGCCATCAAGCTTGAGATGCAAACCACAATGGCCTGCAAAAGCCATTTCAACCAGAGTAGCGAATAAGCCGCCATCAGAGCGGTCGTGATAAGCCAGCAATTGGCCTGCTAAATTGAGTGCT
>JBMSSY010000197.1:0-2039 GCA_049424605.1 Candidatus Methylopumilus sp. | reverse complement strand
TTACGTGAATGCCTAACGGTAGTTTTAGTCGGGCAACCTAATGTTGGCAAATCCAGCTTGATGAATCAATTGGCAGCGGATGATATTGCGATTGTGACGTCGGTTGCTGGCACGACCCGAGACACCATTAAAAGTGCGATTCAGATCAATGGCATTCCCTTACATATTGTTGATACAGCAGGTTTGCGTGAAACGGAAGATGAGATTGAAAAGTTTGGTATTGCCCGAACATGGCGAGCGCTAGAAAGCGCCAATATCGCATTATTATTGCTTGATGCAGCTCATGGTATTACCGAAGTGGAAAAGTCGATTTTGGCGCGCTTGCCGAGCGATTTACCCAAAATTTGGGTGCATAACAAAATTGATTTGGCTAAAAAATCACCATTCGTTGAAAAATTGAACGGTGAAACACATATTCACTTGTCTGCAAAAATGGGTGACGGGATTAATTTGTTGCGCGACACTTTATTGACAATTGTTGGATGGCAATCGACAAGCGAGGGTGTGTTTATGGCAAGAACCCGTCATCTGGAAGCGATTAAACAAGTGGAGCAATTTTTACGGGCTGCCTTGAATGCGATTGAGCAATCAGAGCTTGTAGCTGAGAACCTCAGAATGGCTCAAGAGGCTTTAAGTACGGTCACGGGAGAATTTACGCCAGATGATTTACTTGGCGAGATTTTTAGTAAGTTTTGTATCGGTAAGTAAGTTTATTTTTTACTAAACAACTTTAAAACCCATCTACACGGCACGCCAAATATAGCAAATACTCGGTGTGTTTCACGTGAAACCATTTCATCATTAGTAGAATCGTCGCTTGCTTTCACATCATGCTTAACGCCAGTAATCATGGCATAAATTAAATTGTCTTTGTGGATGACGCTTTCGGTAATCACGCCTAAAACGTGAATACATACCAAGCCTAGCCATGTCCAAGCACTGTAAAAATGAATGCTATGTAATAGGTCAGGCGCGTTAAAAAGCCAGCCATCGTTAAAGACAAAAAACCCGCTTGCCACGGTTGTTAAGCCTGCGATTAGCATCAGATAAATAACTAAAGATCCAGCGGGGTTGTGCCCTACGAAAGGTTTTGAACGGCCTTGCAAGGTCATCCATGCGTAGCGGACGGCACCTTCTGGACTAGGTGGGAAATTCTTAAACTTAGCATAGCCAGTACACAAAAAGCCCCAGAAAATACGGCTAAGTATCAGCGCGCCAGCCACGTAGCCAGCTTTGGTATGGGTGATGCGATCCCATTCCGAGGCGTGTGTATAAAATGCGATACCAAAGGCAATCACCAAAGACCAATGAAAGATTCTGACGAACGGATCCCAAACGTATCGCATTTTTTTACGCTTTATCTCTATTACTTAACAGTTAACAAGTAAGCAATGAAATTGCCTTTTTCTTGTGCAGTGCAATCACGACCAATGATGTCGTTGCAATGTTTAGTAAAGTTCTTTTCAACGGTATCAACAGAAGTGAAGCGTTTTTCGTTTGCAGCTGGTGCAAGTGGACGAATTGGCTTGTTAGTCACAATGTGTTTGCCGTTGTCTGCTGGATTAGCAGTGTGGCATGAAGCACAAGCAACTTGTTTGCCTTTGATTGTGAGTTCGCGATTGAAAAAGTTTTTGCCATCTTCAGCAGAAAGGCCAGTTGAAGCTGGGTTAATATTTTTAGCAATGACGGCATATTTGTCAGCAAGTTTTTTTGCAGTTTCTACATCAGCATGGGCGCTGAATGCTGTAACGCTCAGTAGTGCTGCTAAGATAAAAGATAGTTTTTTCATTTTGTCTCCTGTATCGATTTATTAAAAATGGGGTTTTAAACACATTGGATTGTGAGCAATAAGCATACCAAGCCACCAGCTAACATTATATGGATAATATTGCATTTATGTTAACGAAATATGTCGTTATTTCTATTTTTTGTAAATTGCGCGATGTTTCACGTGGAACATCTGCTATAGCGCATGACGTAGTTCGCAGATTAAAGTAAGATACAAGCCTTTCGTTATTAAGCATTATTTACATGCAATT
>JBMSSY010000196.1:0-2045 GCA_049424605.1 Candidatus Methylopumilus sp. | reverse complement strand
CCTTTCATATTCTTGACGCGATCTTTCATGGGTAGGCTGGCTTGTGGTGCTGAGAATTTAATTCTTTCACAAACGTGACGCACCGGGATTTCGAGTGGTTTGCTGATAAGGCGTGCAATTTCTAAGGATTGATTAAATCCACGCTCTTTGAGTCGTTGTGGATGAAGTGGCATTGGGATAATTAAGTCGAATTTTGATGCACTTTTGAAACGAAGCATCAAACTGGCAAAGCTTTGGGCAATTGGAAGTGAATGTCTATATTTGTATTGTTGCAACATCACGTTGATTGGGAATTCGTAGTTAAACAGGGCTTTTGTCGTATCAAAATCAGGACTGGCTGTAATACATGCGCCACATCGTTGGCCTTCGTAGCTATTTAGTCCGCATTGTGGGCAGGATGATGGCGAATGCCAAGGAAGGTCGTTGAGGCAGGCTCGGCAGAGGCCTAAGTCATTATTGCTGGGTGCTTTGCATAGTAGACAAGCTTGCGGAAATGGCGCACTTTTAAACAGCTGATTAATTTTTGACCAAATGTTATTCAATTATTGTCCATGTGCTTAACAATGTATAATTTGCTTATTCTTAATAGCTAAAAGCAATCCGATATGACGAATGCAGCTTCAACAAATTCTGAGACTCAACCACATCTTTGTACCGCCAAGCAACAAATGCGTGCAGCGCAAGGATTTACTTTTTTCTCAATTCTTGCGGTACTGACTTTGCCTTTAATCATTCCTATGATTATTTGGGTGGCGGCATCTATTTTTATGTACGCCGCTGCAGCTTGTCACCCCAACCCTAAAGTTTGTGATTTTCTTAAATATTCTGGATATCGATTCTACGGGGTTTTTGGAATTTTAGTGGTTGTGCTTTGTTTCTTCGGACCTTTAATTGCAAAAGCGATTGGTGGTTGGATTATTTTGGGCTCTATTGCCTGGGGTTTAAGTGTTTTAATCGTGGTGCCTTTAGGCGTTCGCGATATATGGTTGGCGAGTAAATACAATTGGCAAGATATGACAGTGGAGCATGACGCATGAGTGAGTTAAATATTAGTATGGTCGAAGCAAGTTCAATTAAGCGTAATGTGCCGCCAGTGGAAACTGAAAAGCGCTGGAGCGTCGCGCAAATTGTCGAGTTATTTGAATTGCCATTTAATGATTTGATGCATCGCGCACAAACAGTACATCGTGAGAATTTTGATCCTAATGGCGTACAAGTCAGCACGCTACTTTCGATTAAAACAGGTGGCTGTTCAGAGGATTGTGGATATTGCCCACAAGCGGCTCGATATCATACCGATGTTGAGAACGAGCCCTTGATGCCAATCGATGAAGTATTGGCGGCAGCGAGAGCTGCTAAAGAAAGTGGCGCAAGTCGTTTCTGTATGGGTGCTGCGTGGAGAAGCCCTAAACAAAAAGATTTAGAGCCTGTGCTTAAAATGATTTCAGAAGTGAAGGCGATGGGCCTACAAACTTGTGCAACTTTAGGCATGCTTAAAGAAGGCCAAGCTTCTCAGTTGAAAGAAGCTGGATTGGATTACTACAACCATAACCTAGATACCGCACCAGAATTCTACGGTGATGTGATTACAACCCGTACTTACCAAGATCGCTTAGATACGCTAGATAGCGTTCGCGAAGCTGATATTAATGTGTGCTGTGGTGGCATTATTGGGATGGGCGAAAGTCGCAATCAGCGTGCTGGTTTATTGGCGCAATTGGCTAATATGGAACGTCCGCCAGAAAGCGTGCCTATCAATTTACTGACACAAGTAGAAGGCACGCCTTTGCATGGCGTTGATGAGTTAGACCAATTTGAATTTATCAGAACTATCGCAGCAGCTCGTATTACCATGCCGCAAAGTTTTGTTCGTCTTTCTGCTGGCCGTCAAAGCATGCATGAAGGTATTCAAGCGCTCTGTTTCTTGGCTGGCGCCAATTCCATTTTTTACGGTGAGAAATTATTGACCACAGGGAATCCAGAAGCAGAAGCGGATAAGCAATTATTCGCAAAACTTGGATTACATCCTATCTAATTGAGGTGCG
>JBMSSY010000195.1:0-2073 GCA_049424605.1 Candidatus Methylopumilus sp. | reverse complement strand
ATCGTGTGCTTCAGTGCATGGTTCGACAAGCTCACCACGAACGTTAACGACGGCACTATTGATTTCATCGTGTGCTTCAGTGCATGGTTCGACAAGCTCACTATGAACGGGGTGTTGATAATTCAATACTTCGCACTTAAACCGTTCACCCTTATGGGGTGGTTGATAAGTTATACATCCCACTCAAACCGTTCACACTTATGGGGTGCTTGATACGTTAATACATCGCCCTTAACCCGTTCGCCCCAGCTTAATAAATCACACTTAACCCGTTCGCCCTGAGCTTGTCGAAGGGTGAATGAAGCTAATTAATTAAGTAATCACGGTAGGCGTATCGCGCCCCGTCCTTTGTTTAAGCTCAGATAGTTGTAAAGCAATTTGTATCATCTCAGCCAGCGCAGTTTGTGCATCTAAATCGTGTTTGTTGGTGTCGGGCTCAAACGCTTCTAAATAGATGCGTAGCGTAGCGCCTGAGGTGCCAGTGCCAGAGAGCCTAAACACAATGCGTGAGCCATCAGTAAACAAAATACGCAGGCCTTGTTTAGTGCTTACGCTGCCATCAATGGGGTCTGTATAGCTAAAATCATCGCAGGCTTTAATGGTGTATTGCCCATAAGTCTTGCCAGTAAAGGCAGTAAAATGACTGCGTAAATGCTCAATCACGCCATTGGCGGCATCCAGCGGTAAGTCCTCATAATCGTGCCGTGAATACACGTTGCGACCAAATTGTAACCAATGACGCTTAACAATCTGCTCAACCGATTGGCGTTTAATCGCTAAAATATTGAGCCAAAATAACACCGCCCAAAGCCCATCTTTTTCTCTAACGTGGCTGGAGCCTGTGCCAAAGCTTTCTTCGCCACAAAGCGTGACTTTCCCCGCATCCATTAAATTACCAAAGAATTTCCAGCCAGTCGGCGTTTCAAAACATGGGACATCTAAAGATTTGGCGACCATATCCACCGCGCCGCTGGTTGGCATGGAGCGCGCCACGCCAGCAATGCCTTGGGCGTAGCCTTTTACCATTTTGGCATTGGCGGCAATCAGCGCAAGGCTGTCAGAGGGCGTCACGAAAAAGCCTTTGCCTAAAATCATATTGCGGTCGCCATCCCCATCAGACGCTGCGCCAAAGTCTGGCGCGTTTTTGCCGTAAATAATTTCAACCAACTCATGTGCGTAAGTCAGGTTAGGGTCTGGATGTCCGCCACCAAAATCTGGCAAAGGGACGCAGTTCATAATGCTGTCGGCGGGTGCGCCCAAGCGTTTAATAAAGATATCTTGCGCATAAGGCCCAGTGACCGCGTGCATGGCATCAAACTTCATACGGAAGCCAGAAGCCAGCAAATCTTTAATCGCATTAAAATCAAACAGCGATTCCATCAGCGCCGCGTAATCAGCCACCGCATCAATCACTTGCACCTTCATTCCAGCGAGGTCGGTTTCACCTATCACATCAATCGCAACGTCAGGCGCATCAATGATTTTGTAGCTTGAGATTGTTGTTGATTTTTCAAAAATCGCATCGGTGATTTTTTCTGGGGCAGGGCCACCATTTTCAGTGTTGTACTTAATACCGAAATCGCCATCTATCCCGCCAGGATTATGGCTGGCTGAGAGAATAATGCCGCCAAAAGTTTGATATTTGCGAATAATGCAAGAAGCCGCAGGCGTTGAAAGTATGCCTGCCTGACCCACTAATACCCGTCCAAAGCCATTAGCTGACGCCATTTTGAGGATGATTTGTATTGCCTCACGGTTGTAATAACGGCCATCTCCCCCCAAGGTTAGCGTGGCGCCTTGAGGCGCATTAATCGAATCAAAAATACTTTGCACAAAGTTCTCTAGATAATGCGGCTGTTGAAAAACAGCGACTTTTTTACGTAAGCCAGAGGTGCCAGGTTTTTGGTCGGTAAAAGCTTGGCTGGTGATTACTTGGACATTCATGCTAGTTTGCCTTTATTGTGATTTCTCAGGTTGACACTGACTTGCTTTAACTTGATAATTGCGCCCCTCAGGGAGATTAGCTCAGTTGGTAGAGCAGCGGACTCTTAATCCGTTTGTCGCGAGTTCGAC
>JBMSSY010000194.1:0-2080 GCA_049424605.1 Candidatus Methylopumilus sp. | reverse complement strand
TCGCTTGTTTAAGCATATCCTTCATGCCGCGCGACTCTAGCTGGAATACCGCAGTTGTATTGGCTGATTTTAGTAGCTGATAAGTCGGCTTATCATCAATAGGCAAAGTCTCAAAAGACAAGGCAGGCAAGCCTTCTAGAGCACGTTGCGCATTGGCATTGGCCAAGGCCATATCCAAAATGGTGAGTGTTCGTAGCCCCAAAAAGTCGAACTTCACTAGGCCGACGGCTTCTACATCGTCTTTATCGTACTGGCTCACCAAGCTATCGCCATTAGGCTGGCAATAAATTGGAGAAAAGTCAGAAATCTTACTTGGGGAAATCAGCACACCACCCGCGTGCATGCCGACATTACGGGTTAAACCTTCAAGCCGCAAAGCAAGCTCAAGCAACTCTTTGACTTCTTCTTCTTGCTCACGACGCTCAGCTAATTGCGGCTCTTTTTCCAGCGCGTCTTTAAGCGTAATACCAAGCTCAAGCGGAATCAGCTTAGCAATGCCATCCACAAAATTAAAGGGCAAATCTAGCACACGACCAACATCGCGAATCACGGCTTTAGCCGCCATGGTACCGAAGGTGGCGATTTGAGAAACCGCCTCCAATCCGTATTTTTGTTTGACGTAATCAATGACGCGATCACGACCTTCTTGGCAGAAGTCAATATCGAAGTCGGGCATGGAAACCCGCTCAGGGTTTAAGAAACGCTCAAACAACAATGCATATTGCAAGGGGTCAAGATCGGTAATGCCTAAACTATAGGCCACCACAGAGCCTGCACCAGAACCACGACCAGGGCCAACAGGCACGCCATTATGCTTCGCCCAATTGATAAAATCCGCCACAATCAAGAAATAGCCAGGGAAACCCATCTGAATAATAATATTGGTTTCAAACTCAAGCCTTGCTTGATATTCAGGTGCTTTAGCCGCACAAATTTCAGGGTCTGGATAAAGCACCGCCAAACGCTGAGCCAAGCCTTCTTTGGCCTGCATCACCAAATATTCGTCCAAACCCTCACCATGCGGCGTTGGAAATTGCGGCAAAAAGTTTTTGCC
This sequence comes from Candidatus Methylopumilus sp., assembly GCA_049424605.1. GTDB lineage: Bacteria > Pseudomonadota > Gammaproteobacteria > Burkholderiales > Methylophilaceae > Methylopumilus_A. The sequence goes on along the minus strand of JBMSSY010000194.1, from coordinate 1,026 downwards.
CAATGACAGCGTTAAATTACAACGCTTAGCTATCTCCACGCTGTTTGCCAAAGCCTCGGGAATATCCGCAAACAAAGCGGTCATTTCGGCCTGCGTTTTGAAATATTGGTCTTCAGTAAAGACTTTAGGACGGCGCGTATCCGCCAGCACATAACCCTCGGCAATACACACCCTCGCCTCATGCGCTTTAAAGTCCTCAGTCTCAATAAACTGGACTGGGTGCGTGGCTACCACGGGCAAATCAAGCTGCGATGCCAAGGCCACAGCACGCGAGATATAAGCCTCTTGCTGCGCGTGCCCAGCACGCTGCAACTCAATATAAAAGCGCTGAGGGAACAAATCAGCCCAAGCTTGAGCAAGCTGTTTAGCACTTGCCATATTGCCTTGTAACAAGGCTTGACCAATATCGCCCATCATCGCGCCAGACAGCATCAGCAAGCCCTCAGAGCCGGCTTCAATCAACCATTCACGCCTGATTTCTGGCCTGCCACGATATTGATTTTCAAGGTAAGCGCGGCTGATAAGCGCGCACAACTTAGTGTAGCCATCTAATGTTTGGCACAACAACATCAAACGGTAAGGCTGGTCACGATTGAGAGAATTTTCAAGCCAAAGATCACAAGCTAAAAGCGGCTTAATGCCTTGGCTCCGCGCGGCTTTGTAAAATTTAATCGCACCAAATAAATTGCTTAAATCGCTGAGTGCCAACGCTGGCATTTGGTCTTTAACGGCATGCTCAACATAATCATCAATACGCACCGTGCCATCCACAATGGAATACTCACTGTGGCAACGCAAATGTACAAAAGATGGTTGAGATAAATTGACTGACATAGGGCGAGATTTTACCTCATAGATGCCCCCATGTCGCAGGGTAATCTGAGCCGAAAAATAGGATATTGAGCTAGTGCATTGACTTGAAAGGAATGCATCAGAAAAAATATTTTTAAATAGTTACAGAGTATTAAAAGTGATGGTGCGAAAGGAGAGACTCGAACTCTCACGCCTTGCGGCGCTGGAACCTAA
>JBMSSY010000193.1:0-2083 GCA_049424605.1 Candidatus Methylopumilus sp. | reverse complement strand
AGGGCGTGATTGGCATTTTGGCCTCCAGACTCAAAGAGCAATATCACCGTCCAGTGATTGCCTTTGCTCAGGCGGGTGATGGCACCTTAAAAGGCTCTGGGCGCTCTATTTTAGGTTTGCATCTGCGCGATGCGCTAGACCTTGTTGCCAAGCGACATCCTGATTTGATTTTGAAGTTTGGCGGACATGCGATGGCGGCTGGCTTAACCATTCATCAGCAAGGCTTTGGGCGATTTCAACAGGCATTTGAAGAAGTGGTGGCTGGCTTGCTCACCCCCGCCGATTTGGATGCGGTAATCGAAACAGACGGTTCATTGGCTGCGCAAGAACTCGATTGGGATATCGCGGTAGCGCTTAATCAACAAGTCTGGGGACAAGGTTTTCCTGCCCCTTTGTTTGTTGATGCTTTTGAGGTGAAGTTGCAAAAAGTGGTCGGCGAACGGCATCTAAAATTGTCTTTGCAAAAAGCCGATGATGTGACAGGGCGCATGATAGATGCGATTTATTTTCAGCAACAAGACTTTTTGCCCAGCAAAGTACAGATGGTTTATGAGTTGCAAACCAATGAATTTAACGGGCGTCAAAGTGTGCAACTCAATGTGCGGCATTGTGTGCCGCTTGAGTAATGCTGGTTGCAGGCGTAGAATTCGCGTCAAATTTACAAGGTTTAAATATGCGTCGTAAGCTAGTAGTAGCTAATTGGAAAATGCACGGGTCCATCGCCCAGAATCAGCAATTGTTTGACGCATTCAAGAAAAAACTGGCACATATCGACAATGTCGATTTTGCAGTATGTGTGCCTTATCCTTATTTGTTTCAAGCGCAAGTTGTACTTACTGGTAGCAATATTGCTTGGGGCGCTCAAAACGTGGGTAAATATCCTGTGGGTGCTTATACGGGTGAAGTCGCGGCCAGTATGCTCAAAGATTTTGATGCCAGCTATGTGATTCTTGGTCATTCTGAACGTAGTACCGCCTATTGCGAAAGTGGTGAAAACATTGCCGCAAAATTTGTCACCGCAAAAAATGCGGGCTTGACGCCGATTTTGTGTGTAGGTGAAACTTTGCAAGAGCGTGAAGCAGGGATGGAACAGCAGGTGGTGGCAGAACAATTAGACGCTTTGCTGCTGAGTCAGGGCGGCGCCATTTTTGAAAACACGGTGGTTTCTTACGAGCCAATTTGGGCGATAGGCACAGGCTTAAGTGCCACGCCAGAACAGGCGCAATCTATGCACGAGTTTATTCGGGCAAGGATAGCGGGCTACGATGCAGCAGCGGCAAATAGCTTACGTATCCTTTATGGGGGTAGCGTAAATCCGCTAAATGCGTCACAATTACTAGTTATGCAGGATATTGACGGCGGTCTGATAGGGCGCTGTTCATTAGATGCGAATGATTTTGAAAAAATCTGCCTTGCTGCGGCTGCGGTACATTAATTAATACCGCGTTGGCTCAGCGTACATATTCGGAAAATATAAAGAGATTATGGAAAATTTAGTCACAGTGATTCACTTGTTAGCAGCCTTTGGTGTCATCGGCTTAGTCCTATTACAACACGGCAAGGGTGCTGATATGGGCGCAGCTTTTGGTAGCGGCGCATCAGGCAGCTTATTTGGCGTAAGCGGCTCATCCAATTTTATGAGTCGTGCAACTGCTATTTGTGTAGCGGTATTTTTTAGCACCAGTTTGACTCTAGCTTATATGTCGGGCCATCGTGCTGACCATGTAAGCGTTGTAAAAACAATCACAACCGAGCAAGCTAACAAGCCAGCCGCCCAACCAGCTGTGCCTGCGCCAGCGAGCAAGGAAGTGCCTCAGTAATTTGCAGCTTACGCGGGTGTGGTGGAATTGGTAGACACGCCATCTTGAGGGGGTGGTGACGAAAGTCGTGAGAGTTCGAGTCTCTCCAGCCGCACCAAAAAATTCACAAAAAATTCAAAGAGCCCTAAATATTTAGGGCTTTTTGCTTAAATGGCCTTGTATAGCCTTTGAAATATGATATAAATACAATAATTGTTAATTTCTTGATACATATTAAGTGTTAAATTAGCAATGCCGTTGGTATTTTTAAACATTAATTAGGG
>JBMSSY010000192.1:0-2085 GCA_049424605.1 Candidatus Methylopumilus sp. | reverse complement strand
TGCTATTCTATCGGTTAAACCACAATTTATCAAACACTTTGCGTCCAAAAACGCACCATCATTCAGATAACGCTCAAATATGCTTGTTTTAGGAATTGAATCTTCTTGCGATGAAACGGGTATCGCACTTTATGACACGGAGCAGGGTTTGCTTGCACATGCGCTCCACTCGCAAATTGAAATGCACTCGGAATATGGCGGCGTTGTGCCCGAACTTGCCTCACGTGACCATATTAGACGGGCTTTGCCGCTCATTCAAAAAGTATTGGATGACGCAAAACGCCAGTTGGCAGATATAGAGGGCATTGCCTACACACAAGGGCCCGGACTTTCTGGTGCCTTATTAGTCGGTACATGTATCGCTGAATCTCTAGCTTTTACCCTTAATGTCCCCACGATAGGCGTACATCATTTAGAGGGCCATTTACTTGCGCCTTTACTAGAGGAGCATCCACCGCAATTTCCATTTGTCGCGCTGCTTGTTTCTGGCGGACATACCCAACTCATGAAAGTCACTGGCGTTGGCGAATATGCGCTACTGGGCGACACTTTAGATGATGCCGCTGGTGAAGCTTTTGACAAGACAGCTAAGTTGCTTGGGCTGGACTACCCTGGTGGGCCAGCCGTTGCAAAATTAGCGGCACAAGGTACAAAAGGCCGATTCAAATTGCCTCGCCCTATGCTCAATAGCGGCGATTTAAATTTTAGTTTTAGCGGCTTAAAAACAGCGGTGCTGACGCTAGCAAAACAAAATGCAAGTGACTTACAAACCAAGGCGGATATTGCTTACGAGTTCCAAGAAGCCGTCACTGAAATTCTGACCACAAAATGCATGGCGGCTTTGCGTGAAACTGGGCTTGATAATTTGATTGTTTCAGGCGGCGTGGGGGCAAACAAACGTCTGCGCGAACAGCTTAATTCTGCGACTAAACGCAAACTTTGCCATGTGCATTACCCACGCTTAGAGTTTTGCACCGACAACGGCGCAATGATTGCATTTGCAGGGGCATTAAGATTAAAAGCGCAGCAAGCAAACCAGCTCAAGCATAGCTTTACTGTGCGCCCACGCTGGGATTTAGCCGAGTTGCAAAAGCCGCAATAAAGCCTTAATTTTTTTTCTTGCCAAAGCCTGACTCGGTGCCGTTGAGTAATTTTTTGATATTGCTTCTATGTCGCCAAACCAGCATCAGCGCCAAAAATACAAAAACAATCTCGTAATCACGATAGGCCTCAAACCAGTTCAAGGAAGCAGCATAAACAGGTAATAAAATAGAGGCCACAATCGCTGCTAAAGATGAGTATTTTGTAGCGGCAAATACTAACAGCCAAGTGATCATAATGAGCAGACCTAGCCAAGGCGATATCGCCAATAAAATCCCAAAAGCAGTGGCAACTCCTTTACCGCCTTTAAATTTATAAAATATGGGGTATAAATGCCCGATAAACACCGCGATGGCAACCGCACTGGTAATCCACATCACGCCGCCATCAGGCTGCATCACAAACCAAACAGGGAACCAGCCCTTAAAAGCATCGCCCAACAAGGTTAAAGCGGCGGCAGATTTCTTACCGCTACGCAGTACATTGGTTGCGCCAGGGTTGCCTGAACCAATGGTACGCGGGTCTGGCAAACCAAACAGTTTACTAATCAAAATACCAAAAGCGATAGACCCTAGGATATAAGCGGCAGCAATCTGCACAAGTGCAATTGGATTAACCTCAATAAAACCTAACTCATTCATGGTGAGATGCTCTAAAATCTAAAAGACTTATTCTAAACCATATAGGCGTGATAGGCATGGACATCATTTTTTTAAGCGAGGTCAAAGTTCAGACCAAACTTGGCGTACCTGAATGGGAGCGCGTAGTAGCGCAGACTATCTTGCTAGATATTGAAATCGCCATGCCACACAAGACCAGCTTTAGCACCGACGAAATTGGCGACACCATTGATTATGGTTTAGTGGTTGCCCGCATGCGTGACACCTTGTCTGAAAACAGTTTTAAACTGGTAGAGGCGCTAGCAGAGCATCTTTGCCAACTCATCATCACAGAATTCAAAGCGCCTTGGGTCAAAATAAAAGT
>JBMSSY010000191.1:0-2134 GCA_049424605.1 Candidatus Methylopumilus sp. | reverse complement strand
CAAGCGGTCAATATGTGATTTTTTTTTATCAAAATGATCAATGGCAATTAAATAGCCGCGCTCACGGTAGTTATCTATCGCCTCAGTAAGTTGTTTATCTTGCTCAACTAAACCTTCTTCAGTTTGAATCACCGCACGGTAGGTTGCTAAGGAATAGCCATGCAACGTTAGGCTTAAGCGGTCAAACTTAACTGCTTTTCGTGCTTTTCGTGCTTTTTAAGTGTAACTAAAGGCAAGTTCAGAAGTGCTGATTAGCCTTTTGCCGAGAGGTGGCTTGAGGATGGCTTGGTGACCGTGTAACTTGCCAGCGGCTAAAGTGGAAATCAAGATGCTGGCTTAAACCGCTAAGCCAGCTTCATTAAACACGCCCTCGAATAAAACCGAGCTAAGATAGCGCTCTGCTGAGTCTGGAAGAATCACCACGATGGTTTTGCCCGCATGTTCTGGTCGATGCGCTAATCGAACCGCCACCGCTGCCGCTGCGCCACATGAGATGCCTGCCAAAATACCTTCCTCTTTGGCTAGGCGTCTAGCAAAAGCGATGGCTTCTTCGTTGCTGACTTGTTCCACTTGGTCAACGACTGACAAATCCAAATTGTCAGGAATAAATCCAGCGCCTATGCCCTGAATTTTATGTGGAGCTGGCTTGATTTCTTGGTGATTAAGTTTTTGCGTCAAGACTGGACTGGCGCTAGGCTCTACCGCAACAGATAAGATGTTTTTGTTTTGCGTGTTTTTAAGATAGCGTGTTACCCCTGTAATGGTGCCGCCTGTTCCAACGCCAGAGACAAAAATATCAATATTGCCTTGGGTGTCTTGCCAGATTTCAGGGCCAGTGGTGGCCTCATGAATCGCGGGATTTGAGGGGTTGCTAAATTGTTGCATATGCACATATTTGGCATCTGATGCAGCGATTTCATGGGCTTTGGCTACCGCGCCAGTCATGCCTTTAGCGCCTTCGGTGAGGACAATTTTTGCACCCAACACGGTCAGCAACTTACGCCGCTCAAGGCTCATGGTTTCAGGCATGGTTAAGGTGAGTGGGATATTGCGTGCGGCGGCTACGAAAGCAAGCGCAATGCCTGTGTTGCCGCTGGTGGCTTCTATCAGTTCTTTACCCGGGCCTAGCAAGCCTTGCTGCTCAGCATCGTTAATCATCGCCGCGCCAATACGGCATTTCACCGAGTATGCGGGATTTCGGCCTTCAATTTTAGCGAGGACTGTTGCTGCTGCGCCATCGGTTACTCTATTTAAGCGAACAAGTGGTGTGCGGCCAATGGTTTGAGAGTTATCTGTAAAGATTGCCATGATTTTCTTTCAAATGAGTCTATATAAGGTTGATTGCTGGTAGTGAGCTTAAGCCCTTTTTGTAAGTCTAAGCTTATCAACTTTTAGCGCTAAATTAAAACAATGCTAAAGGCTGAGCCTCAAAAAAATCCTGCAATCCAGTATTGGGTATGCAGGCCATGGGAGATGAAGCTTAGGTATTAGCACGATAAACCATTAATGCAGTTGTTTTAACTTGGCCATTAAGGCTTGTGGCCCATTGGGCGTATAAATGATTTTTAAGCCGCGCTTGGCAGCGTCTTGCTTAATTTTGTGGGTGAATTGATGGCTAATCCAGTCGGTAATCAGCACTATCAATTGCGTGTTATGCGGAATCACTTTTTTACCATCGCCAACTTTGCGGCCTGACCAGTGGTTGATTTCGGTGATGCCATGATTTTTAAGTGCTTGTTTAATGCCAGCGATTTGGTCACCACCTACAATTAATGCGGTACTCATTTCGGGATCTCCTGAGAGTAACGGGCGACTTGAATGGTGATCAGGCCGCCTGTTAATCGCTGATTAATTGTTTATTTTTGGTAAATCTCATCAAAAGTACCGCCGTCTGCAAAGTGCGTTTTTTGCGCCTTTTGCCAGCCGCCGAATACTTCATCAATTTTCACCAAGTTCACTTTAGGAAACTTGCTTTCGTATTTCTTAGCGACAGCATCTAAGGTTGGACGATAGTAGTTTTGCGCGGCAATTTCTTGGCCTTCTTCAGAGTATAAATACTCTAAATAAGCATTTGCCACTGCGCGCGTTTTACGTTTGTCGACCACTTTGTCTACCAAGCTCACCGTTGGCTCAC
>JBMSSY010000190.1:0-2134 GCA_049424605.1 Candidatus Methylopumilus sp. | reverse complement strand
TATTACCTGTCAGTCAAATTGAGGCTTTATGAACAAACTTATCTTTTCAATCAGCAAAACATGGTTGCTATCTGCCTTAGCCGTCTTTTGCTTTGGTCTTACTTTTGTAGCAAAAGCGCAAACCTTCCCTAACAAGCCTATACGCATAGTCATTGGCTTTCCAGCAGGAGGCCCCCTAGACTTACATGCTCGCCTATTAGCTGACAAATTACAGGCTGTGCTTGGACAACCTGTTTTAATTGATTACAAAGCTGGCGCCGGAGGCACAGTAGGCGCACAGGACGTGATGAAGTCTGCGCCAGATGGCCACACCATCATGCTTGCCAATACCGGCGTTCTAGTCATTAATCCAGCCCTCTACGGTCGTTTACCTTACAGCACATTAAAAGACTTTGTGCCTATCGCAAGAACTGCCATGCAGCCATTGGCTTTGCTGGTCAACCCGCAATTGCCAGTGCGCAATTTGAAAGAATTCACCGACTATGTTGCCAGTAGACCAGGACAAATCAACTATGGTTCCGCTGGTAATGGTGGCATCAGCCACTTAGTCCCTGAAATGTTCAAGTCTGCCAGCGGCCTTTTTATGGTCCATATTCCCTATCGTGGCAGCGCGCCGGCATTTACAGATCTTATGGGTGGACAGGTTCAGTTCATGGCAGAAAGCATTCCCCAAGCCGCCAACTACCACAAGCAAGGCAAGGTGCGTGCATTAGCCGTTACCAGTCGGGAAAGAAGCCCTGCTCTACCTGACATACCCACAGTACAAGAGAGCGGATTCAAAAACTTTGTAGTTGTAGGCTTCTATGGATTTATGGCTCCAATGGGTACGCCTAAAGAAGTGATTGAGGTACTGAGTAACGCTTTTAAAACTGTGCTTAACCAACCCGACATTAACAAGCGCATGATCGATCAAGGTGCCGACCCAGCCTTTTTAGGGTCAGAAGACTTTAAACGCTTTCTGGCTGATGAATTGCCAAGATGGGCTGAGGTTGTGAAAAAGTCTGGCGCACGCGTTGACTAGCAAAATTTCTCTCTATGCAAGCGCTCAAGCGCCTTAAATCTAAATACGTCCTAGCTGTTTGCCAACTTATTTCGTAAATTCACCACCATCCACAATCACATTCTCAACAATACCACCGCCGTTTCTTCGGTTTGAAGCAGCCGCTTTGTATTCTTCTGATTGAAAGCAATTCACAGCCGATTCAAATGTTGGGAACTCAAGTACTACGAAACGTTTGAAATCTTCCGGGCCTTCCATGATTTGGTACTTACCGCCTCGGGCCAAAACTTTTGCACCGTATTGAGCAATGATGCCAGGTACTTGGTCCGTGTATTTTTTATAACTGACTGGGTCGTTGATGATGCAACGTGAAATCCAATAGGCAGGCATTTTTCGCTCCTTCAATATTCAATAACAGTGGTAGTTTAGGGTTCAATCACCCTACTGTAATGCGGGCGTCATAACGGGTCAATCAAACAATCCGGTAATTTCTTACTTACATATAAGAATTAGCCGCCGAAGAAGACTTCCATAAATAGACACGCCAGTAATAAGTCATCGCGACTGTTAAAACGAGGCCGATTAATGAATAAACCGAGGCAGTGATGTAGAAACCAAAATTATTGATCAGCGGGCCCGACATGAGAAGTCCAAGGGGCAGCCCCCAGATCGCCAACATCCGCATACCCATGACACGTCCACGATAAGCCTGCTCTGTTCCTCTGAGCATGACAGCAGCCAAGGGGGTGAGGCACAAACTTTGTGCAAAACCAGCACCTATCAAAAGAACCATACCAAGATGCATATGGTTGGTATTCGCAAAACATATATCCAGCACAAACCAAACAACGGCCGAAATAATCATGGTTTGCGACGCACGCAATTTAAACCGATTACTACTTAGAACAAGTGAGGCCAAAAGGCCACCAAATGCAAAACTGGCCCCCAACAAACCAAGCCCCGTTTGATCGGTGAGATAGATATTTTTTGCCACATATGGCAATAAGCCTAAAAAGAGCGGGAACGCAAGAAGATTCACTAAAAATGCAACCCCCATAGACCCCAATAAAACTGGGTTGTGCGACATATAGCGAAATGCGACAAGCAAATCGTGGATCGGTGTAACTGCCTCTT
>JBMSSY010000189.1:0-2169 GCA_049424605.1 Candidatus Methylopumilus sp. | reverse complement strand
CCGCAGGGGTCTTGTCCGTGGAATATTTACCCTAAAGCGGATTATTCAAATCCGTTGATAGGTGACATAGCTAAATCTCAAACCATTGGCTGCCTGATGCGTTTCACGTTCACCCGCTTGCCATTGAGAGGCATCAAACGCAGGGAAGAATGCATCGCCTTCATACTCTGCATCAATTTCAGTCATGTAGAGCTTATTAGCGAGCTTTAAGCCATCTTGATAGAGTTCTGCACCGCCTATCAAGAACGCTTCATTATCGTCACCACAAGCCGCTATTGCTGCTTCAAGGCTATGCACAACAATAGCTCCTTCGACTTTGTAAGCTTGATTGCGGGTTACGATGACGGTTGTTCTGTCTGGCAATAAACGCCCAAGAGAATCGTAGGTTTTACGACCCATAATAATATGATGCCCTGTGGTTAAAGCACGAAAGCGCTTAAGGTCTTCAGGCAGATGCCAAGGCAGCGTATTATTGAGGCCTATCACGCCATTTTTAGCCATAGCAACAATCAGAGACAACACTGGCATTAGACCGCGACCAATCCCTTAATAGGTGGATGTGGGTCATACCCTTCTAGGGTGAAATCTTCAAATTTAAAATCGAAAATATCTTTAACCTCTGGGTTGATACGCATGGTTGGCAAAGCACGCAAATCACGCTTGAGTTGCTCGTTAACTTGCTCAAAATGGTTGCTGTAGATATGCGCATCACCCAAGGTGTGAACAAAATCACCCAGTTTCAAGCCGCAGACTTGCGCCACCATCATGGTTAGCAAAGCATAAGAGGCAATGTTAAACGGTACGCCCAAAAAGATATCTGCACTGCGCTGATAGAGCTGACAGCTTAGTTTGCCATCCGCCACGTAAAACTGAAAAAAAGCATGGCAAGGTGGCAATTTCATTTGATCCACATCGGCCACATTCCAAGCTGAAACTATCAATCGACGTGAGTCAGGATTGGTTTTAATCATCTTCACGACTTGGCTGATTTGGTCAATATGTGTGCCATCTGGCTTAGGCCAATTACGCCATTGATAGCCATAAACAGGGCCTAAATTGCCATTTTCATCTGCCCATTCATCCCAAATCCGCACGCCATTTTCTTTAAGATAGGCAATATTGGTACTACCTTGCAAAAACCAAAGTAGCTCATGAATAATGGATTTAAGATGGACTTTTTTAGTGGTGAGTAGCGGAAACCCTGCATTCAAATCAAAACGCATTTGATAGCCAAAAACAGAGAGCGTACCAGTGCCTGTACGGTCTTCTTTTTTGTTGCCATGTGTCAGCACATGGCGAACTAAGTCTTGATATTGCTGCATGCTGAACTCCGTCTAATGACTTAAGTATTGGCGACTAGATAAGCTTTTACTGCGTTTACATCGGCATCCATCACCTCAAAGCGCTGTGGCAAACGCTCTATGCCTTCTAATGGCGCTGGACGCTCTGGCGCATGGCCTAAAGCCTCGACAATGGCATCTTCAAACTTGGCTGGCAATGCGGTTTCTAATACCAACATTGGGGTGTTTACATCGCGTTGTTCCAAGGCGACTTTTAAACCATCCGCAGTATGCGTATCAATCACTACGCCATATTGAGCTTCTGCTTGACGTATGATCTGCATACGATGGGTGTGGCTACTACTGCCAGACACAAAGCCATAGCCCGCTATTTTTTCAAACAAGCCTGCTTGCTTAATATCAAAAGCACCACCCGCATCAACTGCTGCCCATAGCTCACGCACTTTGGCGGCATCACGGCCTGTTAAATCAAAGATAAAACGCTCAAAATTAGAGGCCTTGCTAATGTCCATTGAAGGGCTGGATGTGTGGTAAGTATTGGCTGAACCGCGTGGGCGATAAACACCTGTTTTGAAAAACTCATCGAGCACATCGTTCTCATTGGTTGCTACGACTAATTTATCTATCGGCAAGCCCATCATGCGAGCAATATGCCCAGCACATACATTACCAAAATTACCTGATGGCACCGCAAAACTGACTTTTTGGTGATTATTTTGCGTTACCGCGAAATAGCCTTTGAAGTAGTAAACCACTTGCGCCGCAACACGCGCCCAGTTAATCGAGTTAACTGCGCCTATTTTATGAGCGGCTTTAAAAGCATGGTCATTAGATACCGCTTTGACGATATCTTGCGCATCATCAAACA
>JBMSSY010000188.1:0-2174 GCA_049424605.1 Candidatus Methylopumilus sp. | reverse complement strand
AGCATCATGCAGCTCACGACACCAGATCATATGCGCGGCAGAATTAGCGCCATCAATGGAATCTTTATTGGTTCATCCAATGAATTAGGCGCGCTTGAATCTGGCATCGCCGCTAGCATGATGGGCTTAGTACCATCCATCGTATTTGGTGGGGTGGCGACGATCGCAATCGTTTTGATTACGCATCGCCTTGCGCCACACCTTAGCAAACTCCATTTAAAAGATATCTCTTAAACCAATTTACTGAGTTACTAACTTGCCATTATTTAATTTCCGGCAAGTCTTTCTGAATAATCTTCAGACCAGCTCGCAAGGCATCTTGATAACGCTCACGCTCTGCTTTAATGGTTTCAGCAGTCCAAGTGAAAAAGCCTTCGCCGGTTTTCATACCAAACTTTCCGCTTGCAATACGGTCGCTTAAACACTTCGCAATCGTTGGTGAATTATTTAGAGTGGGGTAAATGGTTGCTCCGCCAGCACCATGCACCTCAAGGCCAGCATGATCTCTTTGCATTGCTGGGCCAGCTGCGATATAGCGAAAGCCAAAGCCAAAGCGCACAGCCTTATCAATATCCTCAGGTGTACATATCCCCTCATCAACCATAGCAAAGGCTTCACGCGATAAAGCATGCTGCAAGCGATTTGCCAAAAATCCAGGGAGATCTTTTTTCACAGTCACCGGCACCATGCCGCAAGCAGTCATTAATCGCGAAAGACTTTCACCAACCATTGGGGAAGTTTTTTCACCATAAACCACCTCTACACAAGGCACTAAATGTGCTGGCATAAAAAAATGTAAGCCAATCATTCGGGCGGATGTTCTCAAACCGCTCGCGATTTCACTAATAGGGAAGCTTGTACTATTGCTAGCCAATACTGCCTCTGGCTTTGCATATTTCTCTAGTTTGGCAAATAGTTCGCGCTTAATATCCAAACGCTCTGGCACACATTCAATTACTAGATCGATATCAGTCCAATCGACCTCTTCTAGAGTTCCGGCAACAGTGAGCAAATGGGTGCGATGCTCGTATCCCAACTCGGCCATCGTGTTGGCAAAGTAATCTGGCAATAAGGCGCGTCGTTCGGTTGTTGGCTCGACCACCTGCACGGCACAACCACCGCGTGCGCATACTGCTGCAACGTCTGCACCCATAGTGCCGCCACCGACTATTACCACTTTGGTTTCGGCTGGTGTAAATAACATGAATGCTCTCCTAAAGGGTGCCGACTTTTTCTGAAAATTACTCTTACAATGGGGTCATTATTTCAATAAAAAAGTTAGTGAGACATGATCCCCGTCAATTCGGTGCTGCAGGTCGGCCATTTCCCTGAAATTATGCAGGCAGAGATAGATCGGCGCTTTACTCCTATTCATCATCCCGATCCCGAAGCGCCCGCTCCTGCCGGAAACTTTCAGGCGATTTTGATTCGTTCCAATACGAAACTTCCAGAAGCTCTGGTTAAGCAAATCCCTAGTATTCGCATGGTTGCAACCTGTGGCGTTGGTTACGATAACCTTCCTCTAGATTATCTAAAAGCAAATGGCATTAAGGCTAGCAATACGCCAGGCGTCTTAAATGATGCTGTCTGCGAACTTGCAATTGGAATGATGCTCGCCTTGTTGCGTCAGATTCCAGAAGCTCAGGAATACGTTAAAAGCAATGCTTGGTCAAAGGCACCGTTCAGACTGACCACTACCCTGGCTGGCAAGCGTGTGGGAATAGCAGGCATGGGCCGAATTGGGAAAGATTTAGCCGAACGCTTAAAGCCTTTTAAGGTAGAAATTGCCTATTCGGGGCCAAGCAAAAAGGCGCTTCCTTACGCTTACCATCGAGAAATCAAGGATTTAGCGAAAGACTGTGACATCCTATTTTTAGCTTGTCCTGCCACACCTGAAACTAACAAGATGGTCAACGCCGAAGTTCTTGAGGCTCTGGGCACCAACGGTTATTTAATTAATATCGCTCGTGGCAGCGTGGTGGATGAGGATGCTCTTTTATATGCACTGCAACATAAAAAGATTGCCGGCGCCGCTTTAGATGTTTTTGAAAACGAGCCCAACCCAAACAAAGATTTCTTAAATCTTGATAATGTATTGTTAACACCACATATTGGTAGCGCCACCTCGGAAACACGGATAGCCATGACCCAATTAGCTGTAGATAATTTAGAAG
>JBMSSY010000187.1:0-2226 GCA_049424605.1 Candidatus Methylopumilus sp. | reverse complement strand
GAAACAACAGCCAGCATTAAAAGCCCCCAGTAGAGCGGTGGCAGATAAATAAAAGTGGCAACAAAAGCGAGAATAAGTACGAATGAGGTAATAAGGCGGGTTTTAAGCATATTAATGGGCTGCCAATTGTTCACTGGTGCGCCCAAAGCGACGCTCCCGTTGTTGATAGGATTGAATGGCGAGTTTGAAAGCATCGTCATCAAAGTCAGGCCAAAGCGTATCTGTGAAATAAAGCTCTGAATAAGCTAATTGCCAAAGCAAGAAATTACTAATGCGTTTTTCACCGCCTGTACGAATAAACAAATCTGGCTCAGGTGCGTAATGCATAGATAAATAAGGACTGAGATCTGCTTCTGTATACTGACCAGCCAAAGCGGGATTGGCTTTTTGCATGGCGTTGACCGCTTGAAGCACATCCCAACGACCGCCGTAATTTGCCGCGATGGTGAGAATAAGCCCTGTATTATTCACAGTTAACTGCTCTGCCGCGGCAATCTCAGCGCGCAAGGTTTCATTAAAACGGGTGCGATCACCTATCATCACAAAGCGCACATTGTTTTTATGAAGCTTAATAACTTCTTTTTTAAGCGCTTCCATAAACAAGCCCATGAGAAAGCTCACTTCCTCGGGCGGTCTGCGCCAATTCTCACTACTAAATGCAAACAGGGTCAGATATTCAACACCGATACTAACGCAGTGTTTAATCATGCCACGCACAGTTTCAACGCCTACTTTGTGTCCCGCGACCCGCGGCAAAAAACGCTTTTTAGCCCAGCGACCATTGCCGTCCATAATCACGGCAATATGTCTGGGAATTTCAAGAACTTCTGGAATGGCGCTCGTTGAGCTAGAGAATATGCCCAATTACCGCTCCATGTTGAATGTGAATGTCTGCATTAAAATCCGAGATTAAACAGCCATCAAATCGGTTTCTTTGGCTTGCAGCATTTTGTCGATTTCAGCCACGTTTTTATCCGTGATTTTTTGAATCTCGTCTTGCGCACGACGCTCGTCATCCTCGCTAATTTCTTTATCTTTAATAAGTTTTTTCAAGGTATCGTTGGCATCGCGGCGGATATTACGCACAGCGACTTTAGCCGCTTCAGCTTCACCACGCACTACTTTAATCAGGTCTCTACGACGCTCTTCAGTCAGCATAGGCATAGGCACACGAATCAAATCACCGTTGGTTGCTGGGTTAAGGCCTAAATCAGCATCACGAATCGCTTTTTCAACTTTGCCTATCATCGGCTTTTCATAGGGTTGTACATTGATGGTGCGTGCATCTCCTAAAGTGACGTTAGCCACTTGATTAACTGCCACCATAGAGCCGTAATACTCAACCATTACATGATCTAAAAGGCCTGTATGAGCACGACCAGTTCGCACTTTGCCTAAGTCATTTTTAAGCGCTTCTAGCGACTTTTGCATCTTTTGTTCTGCATTAGATCTTACTTCAGCTAACATTTGTTTCTCCTTGCTAATAACTTTTTCGGGGCACTATTGAGCGACACTCAGGCCATCAAGCTCAATTCAAGCAGTCACTTTAGTGCCTTCATCTTCACCCATGACAACACGCTTTAAGGCGCCTTGCTTGAATATACTAAATACTGAAATTGGCAGGTTTTGGTCGCGGCATAGTGTTAACGCGGTGGCATCCATGACTTTTAGATTTTTACCAATAGCCTCATCAAAAGAGACTGTGGTGTAACGCATTGCATCGGGGTTTGTTTTTGGGTCTTCGGTATAAATACCATCGACCTTGGTTGCTTTAATGACAATATCAGCACTCATTTCTAAGCCACGCAATGCCGCTGCGGTATCAGTCGTAAAGAAAGGATTGCCTGTTCCTGCGCCAAAAATCACCACGCGCCCTTCTTCTAAATAGCGAATCGCTTTACCGCGAATATAAGGCTCTGCCACTTGTTCGATATTGAGCGCTGATTGAACGCGGCTCACTAAACCGATATGTTTCATGGCATCTTGTAGCGCCAAAGCGTTCATTACCGTTGCAAGCATGCCCATATAATCGGCAGTTGCTCTATCCATGCCTTCTGCTGCTGGTGCAACGCCGCGGAATATATTGCCGCCACCAATCACCACCGCGACCTGCACGCCCAAATCAACGACCTCTTTAACCTCACCAACAATACGATTGATGGTTGCGCGGTTGATGCCATAAGCATCATCTCCCATCAGGGCCTCGCCAGAAAGTTTTAATAAGAT
>JBMSSY010000186.1:0-2229 GCA_049424605.1 Candidatus Methylopumilus sp. | reverse complement strand
GGCAACGGAAGCAATATGGGTAAGGAACAAAGTGTGCGCGATCAGCAAAATTGCCGAAACGACGACGGTAACGATAACTTGAAGTAATCGCTGAAGCCCCTAATGTACGGCCATGGTAGCCGCCCATAAAGGCGAATTGGTGCGTTTTGCCAGTGTGATTACGAACCACTTTTAATGAATCTTCAACTGCTTGTGCGCCACCTACGTTGAAGTGAACACGGCCTTTAACGCCGTATTTTTCTTCCATGTATTTACAGATGATTTCAGCAAGATCGACTTTTTCTTTATGTAGATATTGGCTGGCCAATTGCGGCAAGGTATCGACTTGTTTATGCAAAACATCGGCAATACGTTTATTTTTATAGCCAAAGTTAACGGCTGAATACCACATCTGCCAATCTAAGTAAGGCGTTTTGTTTTCATCGAATAAGAAGCTGCCTTCGCAGTTTTCAAATACTTTTGGAGGGTCCGCATAATTAACTGTATCGCCGTGAGAGCAATACTTATCGTTCTTTGCGAGAATTTCGATGATTTTTTTATCCATGTTTTGATTCTTTCAGGAAAAATTAAGCAGATAAAGTTTTGTGGCCAGTTTCTTGTGGCCAGGTTTTGACCTTTGTTAATACATCAGCAAAGGTTTGGAATTTGAAGTGCGCGATATTATTAGCCTCGCAGTATTTAATGAGTGAGCCTTTTGCGAAGACGATGTCCGCTGATTTGGCTAAACAAGCATCTGATTTGCCATCACCAATTAGCACCACAGGTTTTTCACCGCCAGATAAATCTTGCGCGACTTTACATTTACATACGCCATTGCCTGCATTACAGCTTGGGTTTTTATGCGGCCAAGACATATCAATACCATCAGGTACGAAATGCAGTTTGTTGGCGTAAATAGGTAGTTCGGGGAAAGCTGCATTTTTCATCGCAACATTAATTGCGTGGTCTAAGCCATCGCTCACTATCGCTACTTTAGCAAATTGGCTTACGTGCTTATAAAAAGGTAGAAAGCTTGCATCAAGCTGGATACTACGGAAGAAGTTTTCTAAAGCGACATGGTCAGCTTTGACCATATGCAATTGCTTTTGCATGCATTGAACGGCAGTGATATGACCATCTAGCCATTCTTTTTCAATTTCTTCCCATGAAGGGTCTGCGAAACGCTCAAGCATTGCATCAACTGTATCGCGTACTGATAATGTACCGTCAAAATCAACTACAAAAAGCATTGTATCGCCTCATTTAAAATGATTTAGCGTGATACTAAAGATGCTTGCTTACAATACCCTTACAATCATCAACAATCTGAATGGGTATATTGATTCGTTAATAATTTAAACCACAGGATATTGTGCTTCATTAAATAAAATTGGTAATAAATGCAATTTTTATGAAATAAATGCTTGACTTGGTGGAATTATCCCCGTACAAAGCACATTGGGCGTTTTTACTTTGATCTTTTTTTGTTGGCGTAGCTGGCTTTAGTTCGTGAAGTACAAACTTTTGGGGCGCCTCCCCTTGTTTTAGTAAGGAAGTATGCAATGGCAACTGGTACCGTAAAATGGTTCAATGATTCTAAAGGCTTCGGCTTTATCACTCCTGATGAAGGCGGCGATGATTTATTCGCTCACTTCTCTGCGATCGTCGATAGCGGCTATAAGAGCTTAAAAGAAAACGAACGTGTTAGCTTTGATGTAACTGATGGCCCTAAGGGCAAACAAGCATCAAACATTCAAAAGGCTTAATCCCTTTTGTAGTGTTTAGCTACAGGTTTTAATTAAAACGGCTCGTTAATCGGGCCGTTTTTTTTATGATTTATTCGCTAGGGTCCAATAAAAAACAATGCCTTGGGTTTTATATCTTCTTGAGTGTAAGGGCGGGAGCTTTTATGCGGGCATTACCAATAATTTAGCGGCGCGATTTCAAGTGCACCTGCAAGGCCGTGGCGCAAAATACACACGGGCTTATCCGCCGATAAGAATTTTGGCACATAAAAACTATCCTGATAGGTCTGAAGCGAGCAAGGCTGAGGCTCAACTCAAAGCCTTGCCCAAAGATAAAAAAATAGCGTTTTTTGAATAAAAATGGCTATTGATACAAAGTTATAACAAAGTGACATAGTCTTGTTACACACTCATGCTTAAATGCAAAGCATTAGCTTGTTTACATGAATGAGTTATCTCCTTGTATTACCCTCCAATGGTATTTAAACGTACCATCTTCAATGAC
>JBMSSY010000185.1:0-2245 GCA_049424605.1 Candidatus Methylopumilus sp. | reverse complement strand
CCAATGCAAAGGTCTTGACCGTTTAAGTCAGCTTCAATTCGATCAATGTTTGATAGTGGCATGTGAGACCTTTATGGAATGCGTTGAGTAATAAGAAAAACTTAAGAAGCTTTATATGCCAAATGACCTGTGACCTCTAAGTCATAGCCAGCCATGGTTGGTAGCTTGCCAGGTTTTGCTAATAATTTCATTTTGCGGATACCCAAATCTTTCAGAATTTGTGCGCCAATACCGTAGGTGCGGAAATCTGTTTTTCTTTGAGGATTCACTGGAGCGATGCCATCAAGTTTGCCTAGTTGGTTAAACCAAGCATCTGTATTAACGGCAGCAGAGCCTGCGCAGTTCAATAAAACGATGGCGCCTGCATCACTTTGCGCAATTGTTTTAATGGCTTCTGTGACTGGCCAAGAGTGGCTGGCTGATTCTGTTTCTAATAAGTCCAAAATAGTCGCTGGCTCATGAACACGCACCAAGGTTTCTTGGTTTGGATTAGGGTTACCTTTAACTAAAGCAAGATGAGCGCAACCTGTTGGACTGTCTTTATAAGCAATCCCTTGTAGTGGGCCCCAGGGAGTATTAAAAGTGCGCGTGCCTTGGCGGCTGATGATGCTTTCATTGCGACTGCGGTAATGAATCAAATCAACAATCGTGCCGATTTTTAAACCATGCTCTTTAGCAAATTCAATCAAGTCGGGGAGGCGAGCCATCTCGCCGTCGTCTTTCATGATTTCGCAAATAACTGATGTTGGGCTGCAACCAGCTAACTCTGCTAAATCGCAACCAGCTTCAGTATGACCTGAGCGTACCAAGACACCACCAGCTTGAGCCATCAGCGGGAAGATATGACCAGGCATCACAATGTCACGTGGTTTGGCGCTAGGCGCAACAGCCACTTTGACAGTGTGTGAGCGATCGGCTGCAGAAATGCCTGTTGTGACACCCTCGGCAGCTTCAATCGACACTGTGAAATTAGTGCCGAGCGCTGCCGTATTGTCACGCACCATGAGTGGCAAATTCAATTGCTCGCAACGTTCACGGGTTAGCGTTAAGCAAATCAAGCCGCGGCCATATTTAGCCATAAAGTTAATGGCTTCTGGCGTAACGTGATCTGCTGCTAAAACTAAATCACCTTCGTTCTCGCGATCTTCTTCATCGACCAAAATGACCATGCGACCTGCGCGCATTTCGGCAATGATTTCTTCAGTGGTAGCGAGAGAATAGGCTGAACTTGACATAGACCCATGATTTTAAGGCTTTTTTGAGCCAATGCTCAGTTTTGGGGCTATTTACCCGCTAAAACTCATTTTGCGCTCATCATGCGCTCAACATAACGCGCAATCAAATCTACTTCTAGATTCACAATAGAGCCGGCTTTGAGGTATTGCAAAGTTGTATTTTCTAGTGTGTGTGGGATTAAATTGATATGCATGAGGCAACCATCTGACGCATCTTCAATTTGATTAACGGTGAGCGACGTGCCATTCACTACGATTGATCCTTTATACGCTAAATATTTAGCTAAAGATAAGGGCGCCTTAATCACTAAATGCCATGATCCATCAGCACTATTAGCTTGTACTTGTTCAAAGGTAGTAACTTCACCCATGCCGTCCACATGCCCGCTGACCAAATGGCCACCCAAACGATCATTGAAGCGCAAGGCTTTTTCTAAGTTAACAAAACCAGTTTTATCAAGACCTGTTGTTTTGTTCAGTGACTCTGCAGAAATATCAATGGAGAAGTGAGTTGGGGTCATTGCAACAACGGTCATGCAAGCCCCTTGCAAAGCAATGCTGTCACCTAATTGAACATCACTCATATCTAACTTACCGGCATTGATATGCAAGCGTAAGCCATCACCTAGTTTTTCAACTGTTTCGATTTGCCCTACAGCTTGGATGATTCCGGTAAACATAGAGTTCTCTTTTCTGGATGAATTATTTCTTTTTTAATCTAATGCGTAAATCATTACCTATGGAGGTATGGTCGATTAAATCCCATGATGAGACATTGTCTAGAGTATCTAATGCAGGCAAGTAAGCCATTCCCATACCGTCACCCAATAGCTTAGGCGCCATGTAAATCAGCAGCTCATCCACACATCCTTCACGTATCAAGGAGCCATTGAGCTTAAATCCAGCTTCAACGTGAACTTCATTGATATGTAACTTTTCTGCTAAATATTTAAACAGTGCTGGCAAGTCCACTTTGCCTTTGCTGTTGGATGCATCAGGCAAGCTAACGA
>JBMSSY010000184.1:0-2253 GCA_049424605.1 Candidatus Methylopumilus sp. | reverse complement strand
GCCGTCTTTAATCGCATCGCGTACCTTGACGTTGTAGCCAGCGAGATTACGTACCCCAAGCGCTGACATCAGCTTATACCGCCGCTCCATCTCCGCCACCCCCCAGTTGAGGGCATTGGCTGCTTGACGCATGTCGGTAATCACAGGCGCCAGTAAATGTGGAATGCCTTCATACACTGAAAGCTCCAACATTTTAGGGTCTATCAAAATCATCCTAACTTTGCTGGCTTCAGCCTTATAAACCAAGCTCAAAATCATGGCATTGATGGCCACCGACTTACCCGAACCCGTTGTCCCCGCAACCAGCACATGCGGCATTTTTGCCAAGTCAGCGACAACCGCTTTACCCGCAATGTCTTTACCCATGGCGATGGCTAAAGGCGAATGCACATCGGCATATGCTTGCGAACCCATAATTTCTGAAAGGTAAACAATTTGGCGTTTAGGATTTGGGATTTCCAAACCCATGCAACTCTTACCCGGAATAGTTTCTACCACGCGAATACTCACCACAGACAAAGCGCGTGCCAAATCTTTAGACAGATTTAATACTTGGCTGCCTTTAACGCCAGCCGCAGGTTCTAACTCATAGCGAGTAATGACGGGGCCAGGCATCGCAGCCAGCACTTTGACTTCTATGCCAAAATCCATGAGTTTTCGTTCAATCAGGCGCGAAGTAAACTCTAGTGTTTCTACCGATTGCACCTCAATTTCGCCCTTAGGCTCATCAAGCAAATGTAGCGGTGGTAAAGGTGAGTCTGTCAGCGTTGCAAACAAAGCCACTTGGCTTTCTCTTTGAACGCGCTCACTTTTAGGAATCTCCAGCACTGGCGTTTCGATTTGAATTGGCGCGCGGTCTTCAGTACGCCTACGTTCTTGTTCAACGAACTCTGTGCGTTGTTGCTCAGCGATACGTCCAGCCTCGCGGTCTTTTTTATCACGGTATTTAGCGAGGATAAATTGATAAGTGCCAATAATCGCACTACCAAATTTCTCGACGATTAATATCCAAGACCAGCCAGTAAACAAGCTAAAACCTGCGGCAAAAGCAAATAACAGCACCAGCGTTGAGCCAACAAAGCCTAAGGATGCGCGTAACATAGTGTCAAAAATATTGCCGATTACCCCACCCGCATCTTGCGGCAAGGTGGCTGGCAACTGCATAAGATGTCCGTACTCCAAGCAGGATGAGGACAAAAGCAATATGCCAAAACCAAAGAAGTTCAAAAACAGCAAGGGTTTGCGGCCTTGTGCCACCACATCAAGCCGCAGATAAACCAACCAGATGGCGTAGAACGCAAACACCGCCCACCACCAAGCAGAAAAGCCAAACATATAAAGCATCATGTCGGAGAGCCAAGCGCCAACATTGCCGCCTGCATTATGAACGACAGCATTTTCACTGGCGCTGTGCGTCCAAGAAGGATCATCGTGATAATAAGTTGCAAGAATCAATACCAGATAAATGCCGATAACCGTAAATACTAGCCACCAAGCCTCTTTGACTAAGCCTTTACTTTCTGCATCTAACTGCTTACTGACGTTAGAACTATTAACTGTTTTTTTATTGAAAAACAAAATAATTAATCACTCAAAGAATTTGTAAAAAGACAATGCGATCTGACACACAAAGTTATGAATGATTATAACAGTATCATTGTATTTAAAGCATGAGGCCTGCACACAAGTACAAGCTATTTTCCTAACAATTCATTACATGAGAATGAAGGACCGAAATAAATTCAGCTTCCTTTAAATATCGTTCAAATTTAAGAAACCAATTGCGTTAAAATATCGGATAAATATTTTGCTTTGATTATCTAGGAGTTTCGAAAAATGGCCACAAAACATGCCCACTTACTCATTCTGGGCTCAGGTCCTGCTGGTTATTCGGCGGCAGTTTACGCTGCCCGTGCTAATTTAAAACCAGTCTTAATTACAGGAATCGCACAAGGCGGTCAATTGATGACGACCACCGAGGTAGATAACTGGCCTGCTGATGCAGATGGCGTGATGGGCCCTGAACTAATGGCGCGTTTTCAAAAACATGCTGAACGCTTTAACACTGAAATGATTTTTGACCACATTCACACGACGCATCTAAAAGAAAAACCAATCCGTTTAGTAGGGGATTCTGGCGAGTACACCTGTGATGCTTTAATTATTGCTACAGGCGCATCCGCTAAATACCTAGGAATTCCTTCAGAAGAGAAATTCTCAGGCAAAGGTGTTTCCGCTTGCGCGACTTGCGAT
>JBMSSY010000183.1:0-2269 GCA_049424605.1 Candidatus Methylopumilus sp. | reverse complement strand
TTTTAAAATTTAATATTTTGTTATTTCATTATACAATTGTTGAAGCCTGTCGCGGTGAGATTCCGATTCAATTGGGTGGAGGTATCCGTGATTTAGAAACCATCGAGCGCTATCTTGATAGCGGAATCGACTATGTCATTATCGGCACAGCTGCAGTGAAAACCCCAGGTTTTTTGCACGAAGCTTGTTACGCATTCCCCGGTCAAATTATGGTCGGCTTGGATGCTAAAGACGGAAAGGTTGCTGTTGACGGTTGGTCTAGATTAACAGGTCATGACGTGATTGATTTGGCGAAAAAATTTGAAGATTATGGTGTTGAGGCTGTGGTTTATACAGACATTGGCCGTGACGGCATGTTGAGTGGTGTGAACATTGAAGCGACGGTTGCCTTGGCGCAAGCCCTGACTATTCCAGTGATTGCAAGTGGTGGCATTACAGACTTAGATGATGTACGTAAGCTTTGTGCCGTTGAGAGTGAAGGCATTATGGGGGCTATTACTGGTCGCGCCATTTATGAGGGCACTTTGAATTTTGAAGCGGCTCAAGCTTTAGCAAACGAGTTAAACGGTTAATGTTAGCTAAACGCATCATTCCTTGTCTGGATGTGACAGATGGTCGAGTTGTAAAAGGCGTTAACTTTCTTGAACTGCGTGATGCAGGGGATCCCGTTGAAATTGCTCGCCGTTATGACGAACAAGGTGCCGACGAGTTAACCTTCTTAGACATTACTGCAAGCTCTGATAATCGTGGACTCATCCTTCATATTATTGAGGAAGTGGCTTCGCAAGTATTTATTCCCTTGACGGTAGGTGGTGGCGTTCGTGAGGTAGAAGATGTTCGCCGCTTACTTAATGCAGGTGCTGACAAGGTAAGTATTAATACATCTGCTGTGGTTAATCCACAATTAGTCGCAGATGCGTCTGATCGTTATGGTTCACAGTGTATCGTTGTTGCGATTGATGCTAAACAAGTTGGCGTTGATGCTTCAGGTCAGCCTAGATGGGAAGTATTTACCCATGGTGGCCGCAAAGAAACAGGTTTAGACGCCGTTGAATGGGCGCGCAAAATGGTGAGCCTAGGTGCGGGTGAATTGCTTGTCACTAGCATGGATAGAGATGGGACTAAGATAGGCTTTAATCTCGGTTTAAATAAAGCGATTAGCGATGCCGTCGATGTGCCA
Organism: Candidatus Methylopumilus sp.; assembly: GCA_049424605.1. Taxonomy (GTDB): domain Bacteria; phylum Pseudomonadota; class Gammaproteobacteria; order Burkholderiales; family Methylophilaceae; genus Methylopumilus_A. Next base: position 1,089 of record JBMSSY010000183.1, on the reverse strand, counting down.
ATTATTGCCTCCGGTGGTGTGGGTAATTTGCAGCATTTAGTAGATGGTGTGAAATTAGGCGGCGCGGATGCGGTGCTTGCAGCCAGTATTTTTCACTATGGTGAATATACTGTGCGTCAAGCTAAAGAATACATGCGTGACCACGGCATAGAGGTTAGGCTGTGAGCTGGCTTGATAAAGTAAGCTGGACGGATGGCTTGGTCCCTGTGATTGCGCAAGAGCTTGGCACTAATCAGGTGTTGATGTTCGCTTTTATGAACCGTGAGGCTTTGCAGCTTACTGTTGAAACAGGACATGCTGTTTATTGGTCACGATCACGTGGCAAACTCTGGCACAAAGGTGAAGAGTCTGGGCATATGCAAAAAGTACATGAGTTAAGATTAGACTGTGATGCTGATGTTATTTTAATGACGGTTGAACAGATAGGCGGTATTGCCTGTCATACTGGACGTCATGACTGTTTTTTCCAAAAGCTTGAAAATGGCGAATGGAAAATAGATCAGCCTGTGATTAAAAATCCAGAGGAGATTTATAAACATGAATGACATTATTCAGCGATTAACTGAATTGCTAGAAGCAAGAAAAGAAGCCGATCCTCAAACTTCTTACGTCGCCAAGCTTTATAGCAAGGGGATGAATAGCATCCTTAAGAAAGTTGGCGAAGAGGCGGCTGAAACCATTATTGCTGCTAAAGATGGTAGTAAAGACGACTTAATTTATGAAACGGCTGATTTGTGGTTTCACACCATGGTGATGCTTGCACAAGCTGGCTTGAGCGCTCAGGATGTTTTGGATGAGTTAGCGCGTCGTGAGGGGTTGTCTGGCATTACCGAAAAAGCCTCACGCCCTAAAGATTAGAGGTAAAAATGAGCGCAGATTGTATTTTTTGCAAAATCACGAAAGGTGAAATTCCTTCAAAAAATATTTTTGAAGATGACGATGTCATCGTTTTTTATGACATCCATCCAATCGCGCCTATCCACTTTTTAATTGTCCCAAAATTACATATTGAAAGTCTCGCATCAGTAGAGCTCTCTCATCAGGCTTTGCTTGGTAAGATGCTGCTGTTGGCACCTAAGCTAGCTGCAG
>JBMSSY010000182.1:0-2309 GCA_049424605.1 Candidatus Methylopumilus sp. | reverse complement strand
ACATCAAACCTTGCATGATGCCTGAGATCCACATCGCAGTGATGTAGAGCAAGATGCCGATAGTCGCTAACCAGAAATGCACGTTGATTAAGCGATTACTGAACATTTTGGTGTTCCATAGTTTTGGCACCATATGGTAGAAACTACCGAATGAAACCATCGCCACCCAACCAAGCGCACCTGAGTGAACGTGACCAATAGTCCAGTCTGTGTAATGTGAAAGCGCGTTAACGTCTTTCAATGACATAACAGGGCCTTCAAAGGTAGACATACCGTAGAAAGAAAGCGACACAATCAAGAAACGAATAATCGGGTCAGTACGCAATTTGTCCCAAGCACCAGACAAAGTAAGAATACCGTTCACCATCCCGCCCCAAGAAGGCAACAACAACATAATAGAGAAGGTTGCGGCTAGTGTTGATGTCCAGTCAGGAATCGCAGTCCAGTGCAAGTGATGTGCGCCAGCCCACATATACAAGAAAATCAAAGCCCAGAAGTGCAACACTGATAGACGATATGAGTAAACAGGACGACCCGCTTGTTTAGGCACAAAGTAGTACATCATGCCCAAGAACGCTGCGGTTAAGAAGAAACCTACCGCATTGTGACCATACCACCATTGTGTCATCGCATCTTGCGCACCTGAGAACAGGCTGTATGACTTCATGGAGAATAAGCTAACTGGCACTGCAAGGTTGTTAAATGTGTGTAGTAATGCTGTAGCGAGAATAAAGGCAAGGTAGAACCAGTTTGCTACGTAGATATGCGGCTGATTACGTTTCATCAAGGTGCCGACAAACAGCACTAGATAAGACACCCAAACCACTTCAATCAACAAGTCAATTGGCCATTCCATCTCAGCGTATTCACGACCTTGGGTGTAGCCCATCACGTCACCCAACGCGGCGAGGACGATAATGGCTTGCCAACCCCAGAAAGTGAAGCTTGCCAAACCGCTGCTAAATAAGCGCGCCTGACAGGTACGTTGCACGATGTAATAAGACGTTGCAAATAAGGCGCTACCACCAAAACCAAAAATCACTGCACCTGTATGCACAGGACGCAAACGACCAAAAGTGATGTATGGAATATCGAAGTTTAAAACAGGGAAAGCGAGTTCAGAGGCGATATACACGCCAACCAACATCCCTACTACACCCCAGACCAAGGTCATGATGGCGAACTTTCGAATCACGTCATAGTTGTATTGTTCAGTATTTGTAACACTCGCAGTCGTCATAACCACGTCTCCTAAAACTAAAATGATTAACTTAAAACTTCTACAGCTCACTACATTAAAAAAACCTAAAACAAATTCAACTGCTTTACATGATTTGTTTTAAGTCACTTGCAATTTCATTAGGCTTTTGACCATATTTGAAATAAATTCTTATTTTTCCTTGCTTATCATAGACATAACTTCCTGCACTATGATCAATGGTGTAGCCAGATTTGCCCGCTACCACCTGCTTGCTATAAAACACTTTGTAGGTCTCTGCTGTTTCAGCAGTCTGTGCGGCATTGCCATACAGTGCTACAAAACGCTGATCAAAACTTGGCAGATATTTAGCCAATACTTCTGGTGTATCTCTTTCTGGATCAAGCGTGATAAAAATCACTTGTACTTGATTAGCTTGCTCACCGAGCAACTTCATCGCCTTAGCCATGTCCGCCATTGTTGTGGGACAAACATCTGGGCAATGGGTATATCCAAAAAAAACCACGACTAGCTTGCCTCGATAGTCCTTTAGCTGATGCTTTACACCACGGCTATCAAGCAAATCAAAATCTTTAGCGAAGTCAGCACCAGTAATATCAGTGCCAACAAACACAGGCGCTTGTTGTTTGTTAGCGCCACAGGCCACTAACATCAATACCAAACACAGCCATACAATCTTTTTCACATCAAGCTCACTTTGGACAGGGCAATACCTAAAGAGTTTTCTCTGATAGCAAAGCGATTGCTACGAGGATGCCGCAAATCGTTTTAAGCCGCTTTGACTTATGTCAAAACAACACCAACGAACAAGACTAACAAACAACACTTTGAACTCACCAGCTTGGGTTTAGCTATCGTGCTGACATCAGCCACAATCCACAATTGTAACGGATTATCTAAATTGTTAACAATGATTAAATACAAGAAAATGCGGGCTTTTAGGCCATTAACATCTCAGTTACTTTTAGGCAAAATTTACAGGTCAGCGCTTGTTTTTCTCAGTTAGAAGTAAGTTCTGTCTATTCATGGCGAGGGCTAGCGTTTACAATTGAGCTTTTTTGCACGCTGGAGAATTAACATGGCAGTAGCC
>JBMSSY010000181.1:0-2344 GCA_049424605.1 Candidatus Methylopumilus sp. | reverse complement strand
CTCTTATAGATGCTTATCTCTTAGCAGAAGAAACCCATTTTTATGGTTCAGTACTACACCACACAATTGAGCGTTATTTGGATGAAGAAATTAAAGAGTCAGGAAAAAAGTTTTTCTCTGATAACGTTAAGAATAAATTACTGCCAATGAAAACGGGCAGGGTAAAGCACTTATATGTAGATAATACACTTGCTGTTTATGATGAAAATTTAATTTAGTCTTGGCTAGACATACTCAACGCCAGCGCCTCAGCAATCCTAATCCCATCGACCGCCGCCGATAAAATTCCCCCTGCATAGCCAGCGCCTTCGCCCGTTGGGTAAAGGCCTTGGGTGTTGATGCTTTGTAGGGTCTCGTCGTCGCGGTTAATTGTAATTGGCGATGAGGTTCTCGTTTCTACGCCTGTCAGCACGCCATCGGGCAAATCAAAACCTTTAATCTGTTTGGCAAATGCGGGCAGTGCTTCGCGGATGGCGGTAATCGCATATTCAGGTAATGCGGTGCTCAAGTCGGTGAGGTGCACGCCCGGGGTGTATGAGGGTTGAACTGTGCCAAATTCAGTAGAAGCTTTGCCGTTGATAAAGTCGCCTATCAGTTGCCCTGGGGCTTGGTAGTTTTTGCCGCCCAGTTCAAATGCGCGCGCTTCCCATTTGCGTTGAAATTCCATGCCAGCCAGCGGGTCGCCGGGGTAGTCTTGTTCGGGGTCAATACCCACCACAATGCCTGCGTTGGCGTTACGTTCATTGCGTGAATATTGGCTCATGCCGTTCGTGACTACTCGTCCTTCTTCAGAAGCTGCCGCCACCACTGTGCCACCTGGACACATGCAAAAGCTGTACACGCTACGCCCATTTTTGGCGTGATGCACTAGCTTGTAATCTGCCGCGCCCAACACGGGATGCTGGGCGTTTGGGCCGAAGCGAGCGCGGTCAATAAGCGATTGTGGATGCTCAATGCGAAAGCCGATGGAGAAAGGTTTGGCTTCAATATAAATGCCACGCTTGTGTATCATCTCAAAGGTGTCGCGTGCGCTGTGACCAACCGCTAATACGAGATGATTAGTCGCGATGCGTTCACCGTTTTGTAGCACCACGCCTTGCACTTGGCCGTTTTCAATTTCAATATCATCCACGCGGCTCTGAAAGCGGATTTCACCGCCAAGCGCGATAATATTTTTACGCATTTCTTCCACCATGCCCACCAAGCGGAATGTGCCGATGTGCGGATGGCTGACGTATAAAATTTCTTCTGGCGCGCCCGCTTTGACAAATTCATTAAGCACTTTGCGACCGTAATGTTTGGGGTCTTTAATCTGGCTATAGAGTTTGCCATCGGAGAATGTGCCTGCGCCGCCCTCGCCAAATTGCACGTTAGATTCTGGGTTAAGTACGCTTTTGCGCCATAAACCCCAAGTGTCTTTGGTGCGTTCGCGCACCGCTTTGCCGCGTTCTAGCACGATGGGTTTAAAGCCCGATTGCGCCAAAATCAGCGCGGCAAAAATGCCCGATGGGCCAAAACCAACAATCACAGGACGCGGCGCTTTGCTGTTTGCGGGTGCTTGTGCCACAAAGTGGTAAGCGGTATCAGGGGCAACTTTAACGTGGGGGTCTTTTTTAAACTTAGCTAATATTTTGGCTTCGTTTTTAAGCTCAACATCCAGCGTGTAAACAAACAAAATCGCGTGCGATTTACGGGCATCTACGCCACGTTTAAAAATCGCCATGCTCATCACATCGCTGGCTGGAATGCCGAGTTTTTTAATCAGCGCAGCCTGAATCACTTCGGGAGAGTGATGTAAGGATTTGGCATTTTCTAAAGGTAATTTGATTTCGGATAGACGTAGCATATTGATATTGGGCAGGCTTAAATCAGTGGTAATTGTATAAGTTTTTTGAGTAGCGGCACGGTCACGGGACGCTTTTCAGTCAGCGACCATTCGTCTAGCGCATCTAAAATCGCCATTAAGCTTGGCAAATCGCGGCGTAAATAGCGTAAGCAATAATCCACCACCTCATCAGGCAGCTTCATGCCGCGCTCTAAAGCGTGCGCTTTTAGGGCTTGGGCTTTTTCTTGATCAGTGAGCGGATGCAATTGATAGGTCAATCCCCAAGCAAGACGTGTGGCGAGATCGTCACGCAAATGCATTTGGCTAGGCGCGGCGTTGCCAGCGGCAATTAACACGCCACCCGCGGCACGAGTTTGGTTATAAGTGTCAAACAGCGCAATTTGCGCTTCATCATTGAGTAAATTGACATCATCAGCCGTGACGAGATGAATATGAGCGGCTTTTGCTAATGCCTGTGCGGCTTTAAGTAGATGGGTTTTGCCACTGCCCGCCGCTCCC
>JBMSSY010000180.1:0-2348 GCA_049424605.1 Candidatus Methylopumilus sp. | reverse complement strand
TAAAGTCGCACATGCCTGCATCGGACTCGCTGCAGTTTTTCCACCAAATTGATCGTAAGTAATTATATTGAAAGCATACTGTATGTCACCCATCGACCTTCCTCCTGCTTGTTCCAATGGGCATTTTCCTTGTGCAGGACAATACCCAGCGTTCCATGCTGCACCACATACTTTGGACGAGTCGAAAGCCAACGACGAAAAGGAGTGGAAAAGTATTATCCCTGCAACCAGCATTTGAGAAAATTTCATTTATTAATCTCCATAGTTATTGGCTTTCAACACCAAAGATCACAGATATTAGGTTTTCAAAATCATTCTGTCTGTCCCTAGAATTGGGGACAATATTTTTCAGAGATATTTTTTGGTTTTGATTCGATCGACATGACCAATTAAAACTATATCACTCAATTTTTAGCCCCAAAACTGCAAGATTTGTCCACAGAGATAATCAGGTAGAATGGAGCATTGAGTGCTAAGTGATGCACCTTAGGAATTTTTAGACGTAAAAAAAGCCTACCAATTGGTAAGCTTTTAATTTACTTGGTGCCGGGGGGGGGAATCGAACCCCCATGAAGTTGCCCTCGCTGGATTTTGAGTCCAGTGCGTCTACCAATTCCGCCACCCCGGCAGCGAAGTCCAATATTATAACAAACACTGGCGCTTATGCGAACTACTGAATTTGATTTTTATTTACCGCCTGAATTAATTGCGCAATTTCCGACAAAAGTCCGATCTGCCAGTCGTTTGCTGAGGCTCAACGGCAACAATGGCTTGATTAGCGATGAACATTTTATTGATATTGCTAAGTTTGTTGATGCTGGTGATTTGCTTGTTTTTAACAATACCAAGGTGATTAAAGCCCGCTTGGTGGGGCAAAAACAATCAGGCGGGGCAATTGAGGCTTTGATTGAACGTGTGATTGATACGCACCATGTATTAGCCCATATTCGCGCATCTAAGTCGCCCAAGGCTGGCACTCGTTTGATCTTTGCTCATGCTTTTGAGGCCGAGGTTGAGGCACGTCAGGATGATTTGTTTTTGCTACGCATTGATTCAACACAGCCTATTTTAGATTTGCTGGAAACCTATGGTGCGTTGCCTTTGCCGCCATATATTACGCATGCGGCTGATGAGTTTGATGATGAGCGCTACCAAACTGTTTTCGCCAAAGACCCCGGCGCTGTGGCGGCACCAACTGCTGGTTTGCACTTTGATGAGGATGTGATTAAGGGCTTAATTGCTCAAGGGGTGAATGTGGCGTATGTAACTTTACACGTTGGCGCGGGGACTTTTCAGCCTGTGCGTGTTGATAATATTAGCGATCATAAAATGCACTCTGAGCTTTACTCTGTGCCCGCCGAAACACTGGCTTTAATTCAAGCCACTAAAGCAGCAGGCAAGAAAGTCACGGCGATTGGCACCACGGCACTGCGTGCGCTGGAGAGTGCATCGCGTTCTGGCGCGCTGGTGGCGGGCAATGGCGAAACTGATATTTTTATCACGCCAGGTTATCAGTTCAAGGTGGTGGATAGATTGCTGACCAACTTTCATTTACCCAAAAGCACACTGCTCATGCTAGTGTCAGCCTTTGCTGGTTTGGAAAATATACAAAAAGCTTACCAACACGCAATCGCACAAAAATATCGTTTCTTTAGTTACGGCGATGCCATGCTCATAGAGCGTAGCGATGCGGCTGGGAACTCTTAAAGCGATTAACTGCCTACTTAACAACGATGTGTTAACTAAAACAAGAAAGCGTTTTATGAACCTCATTAAATCATGCTCTAGCTTAGGCCTTGTTTTGCTGCCATTGGCATTACATCAGGCGCAAGCGGCTGTTTTGCCTGAAGCCGAAACGGTCACCAAAATCACTTTGGTCAAGAAACCAAGCTCTAAGCCTATGTCGATTGCTTATGTGCCTTTTTTCCAACGCTATTACGTGGCAGATGGTGGCCTTGCGCCTACCCCTGGCGATAATGAAGCGCCCGTTTCAAAATCACAAATCCATGTGTACAGCGCAGAAGGCCAATATTTGCAATCGGCAAAACCTGGCTACGATAACCGCTCGATTTACTTTAACCAAGCCACCAAGCAATTAGAAACGGTGACTTACAATATCTCCAGCAATGCAGGATTTTCACCTAACACGGGTATTTTTTCATTAGACCTTGATGATCATGGCAATCTGACCGAAAGCTCTAAAGATATCTCGGGATTTAATGCGGCTTTTGGTGATGCTTCAACGATTCCAACGCATAACCCTGAAACCAACCTGTACTACGCCAAACAAGGCCGCAGTAATTTGGTATGGGTGATTGATTTAAATAAAGATGAAAAAATCGAAGAAA
>JBMSSY010000179.1:0-2365 GCA_049424605.1 Candidatus Methylopumilus sp. | reverse complement strand
CGCTACTACTGGCGCAATTTTTGTCGGCAGTAGCTGATAATGCTTTGCTGTTTGCCGCCATTGCCCTGCTCAATCAGCTCAACGCCCCCACATGGCACGAGCCTTTATTACGAGAGTTTTTTATTATCTCTTATATTGTGCTGGCGCCTTTTGTTGGGCCTTTTGCTGATGCCTTGCCAAAAGGCAAAGTGATGTTTTTAAGTAATGGCATTAAATTCTTTGGTTGCGTATTAGCCTTGTTAGGCGTACCGCCGCTCTATGCCTATGCCATCGTAGGAATAGGCGCGGCGGCCTATTCGCCAGCTAAATATGGAATCCTGACTGAAATGCTACCGCCACATCAATTAATTATGGCGAATGGCTGGATGGAAGGCACCACCGTGACCGCCATTATTTTAGGGCCGATATTCGGCTCAACGATTTCAGCGAATAATCCTTATTTTGGGATTGCCATTATCACAGCGCTTTATATGCTGGCGGCTTTTTTCAATTACCACATCCCTAAGATGCCCATAGACCACTGTGTTGGGCAGCGCTCCTTAAGTTTCCTATTAAAGGACTTTTGGCACGCGTTTACCACGCTTTGGAAGGACACCCAAGGTCAAGTGTCACTTGCTGTAACAACGCTGTTCTGGGGCGCTGGAGCAACCTTGCAGTTTGTTGTTCTCAGATGGGCTGACCAAAATTTTGGCTTTAGCCAAACTGATGCTACCAAACTAATCGCCATTCTTGCTGTAGGCATTGCCGTTGGCTCAGGGCTTGCGTCTATCTATGTCAAATTAGAAAAAGCTGCCAATGTTTTACCAGCAGGTATTTATATGGGTGCATTGGTGGTCAGCATGGTGCTGGTTCACAACCCGATTGTGGCGGCGGTACTGTTGTTTCTCATCGGCATTTTGGCGGGTTACTTTTTGGTGCCACTTAATTCACTACTCCAACATCGTGGCCACACCTTGCTGGGCGCGGGACACTCAATTGCCGTGCAGAATTTCAATGAAAATATCGGCATATTGCTAATGCTGGGCGCCTATACTTGGATGGTGGGGAAAAACTTTCAAATAGACCATATCATTATTATCTTTGGTCTGTTTGTGATTGTTTCTATGAGTATCATTTCACATCTATATCGTAAGCACCTCAGACAAAAAAGCCCTGTTTAATATCAACAGGGCTTTTAAATCAACACCTCAAATGCATTAATGTAGTTTTACTTGTGGCTCTGTTCGGCGCGTAATCATGCGCGCTAAGGTTTGTAAAAACACCGTAAAGAATCCATGTAAGGCGATTAAGTGCATTTTATAAAGTGATTGATACATCAAGCGGGCAAACATTCCTTCAATAAACATGGTGCCGCCTGAAATTGACCCCATCAAGCTACCCACAGTGGAGTAACGACCAAGATTCACCAGTGATCCATAATCTCTGTATACATAGTCTGGTAGCGCTTTACCATGTAAACGGGCTTTAACTGTTTTAATCAACATAGAGGCCTGTTGATGAGCTGCTTGGGCACGTGGCGGCACATTATCAACACTCCCCACCATCGGGCAGGCAGCACAATCACCAAAAGCAAACACATTCTCATCCACCGTGGTTTGCAAGCTACGCTTAACCACTAATTGATTGATACGATTGGTTTCTAAGCCATCTAAGCCGTTGAGGAAATCAGGCGCTTTAATCCCTGCCGCCCAGACTACAAGCTCAGATGGAATAAAGCGTCCACTATGCGTATAAACTCCCTTGTCAGTCACTTCAGTGACCCGCTCACCTGCATAAACATGCACGCCTAATTTACGAAGTTCTAAATCGACAGCCTTTGATAAATTGGGTGGCAAAGCTGGTAAAACGCGGTCTGAAGCTTCAATTAAGGAAATGCTAATGTCTTTATCTGGATCAATTTTATCAAGCCCATAAGCGGCTAATTCACGCGTTGTATTGTGTAGCTCTGCGGAAAGCTCGACACCTGTAGCGCCTGCACCAACAATCACTACCTCAAGCTGCCCAGCGTGCACTGGCCCAGCCTGTGTTTGCGCGCGCAGCAAAGCGTTGTGTAGTCTTCTGTGAAAGCGCTCGGCCTGATCCATAGTATCAAGTGCAATCGAATTCTCTCTTGCCCCTTTAATGCCAAAATCATTGGTTGTACTGCCAATCGCGATAATCAATGTATCGTACTTAATGGTGCGACGCGGGATAATTTCAGCGCCATTTTCATCATAATTTGCGCTGATATACACTTCTTTTTTAGCGCGATCCAAACCGTCCATCTCACCCAGTCTGAAATTAAAATGATGCCAATGGGCTTGCGCTAAATACTCAAGCTCATGCTTGTCTGGATTCATACTGCCCGCAGCAATTTCGTGCAGCA
>JBMSSY010000178.1:0-2374 GCA_049424605.1 Candidatus Methylopumilus sp. | reverse complement strand
GGTTTTACTAAATCACTGGCAGCCGAAGTTGGTAGCCGCGGCATAACAGTTAACTGCGTTGCACCGGGTTTTATAGAAACCGACATGACCGCAGACCTGCCTGAAGACATTGCCAATAAGATGCTGGCGCGCATTCCCGTTGGACGCTTAGGCCAAGTGAAAGAAATCGCAGCCACAGTGGCATTTTTAGCTTCGCCAGCTGCCGCTTATATCACCGGCGAAACCATACACGTTAACGGCGGCATGCTGATGGTTTAAAAGTTTTTATATATTTTTGCCGAGTTTTGGTAGAATATCAACTTAGCTGATTTGTTACATAAACACGGCTATTTTTTATTAAAAGGGGTAATTAGATGTCTGACATCGAACAACGCGTTAAAAAAATTGTGACTGAACAACTTGGTGCAAATGAAGCTGATGTTAAAAACTCATCATCATTTGTAGATGATTTAGGTGCCGATTCGCTTGATACTGTTGAACTGGTAATGGCGCTAGAAGAAGAATTTGACTGCGAAATCCCAGACGAAGAAGCGGAAAAAATCACTACGGTTCAATTAGCGATTGATTACATCAATACCAACCTAAAATAAATAAAATGTAAGCACGTTACTGAGAACTTTCTCATGCGCAAGAAAGTACACATTAGTAGCAGCGTTGCATTAAAACCCAGAAATCATTTAACAATTTTTGTCTAAGATTTCTGGGTTAACTTTTTCTAAGAGCCTATTCTTATGTCTAAACCAGCAAATAAACGTCGTGTTGTTGTTACCGGCCTTGGGGTCGTGTCACCAGTTGGTATTGGTGTAAATACAGCCTGGACTAATCTGGTAGCCGGAAAATCGGGTATCTCAAAGATCACTAAATTTGACACGACGGCTTTTGCTTCAACCATAGCCGGTGAAGTTAAAGATTTTAATGCGGAAGATTTCATTTCAGCCAAAGATGCCAGGCGCATGGATACATTCATCCAGTATGGCTTGGCGGCAGGCATAGAAGCCTTTAAAGACTCAGGCATAGAAGTGACTGAAGAAAATGCAGAGCGCATAGGGGTTTCCATAGGTTCCGGCATAGGTGGCATACAGCTTATTGAAGACACCGATGTGCTTTATAAAGAATCCGGTCCGCGCAAAATATCCCCCTTCTTTATACCTGGCACCATCATCAACATGATCTCAGGTAATTTGAGCATTATTTTCGGTTTAAAAGGCCCCAATGTCGCTATTGTTACAGCCTGCACCACAGGCACGCATTCCATCGGTGACGCATCGCGCATGATAGAGTATGGCGACGCCGATGTCATGATTGCAGGAGGCGCAGAATCAGCCATCACGCAATTGACTGTAGGTGGCTTTGCTGCATCTAGGGCGTTATCCACTCGCAACGATGATCCAGCAACAGCAAGCAGGCCTTGGGACAAAGATCGAGACGGCTTTGTTATTGGCGAGGGCGCCGGCGTAATGGTGCTGGAAGAATACGAACACGCCAAAAAACGTGGCGCAAAAATTTACGCAGAACTTAGTGGTTACGGTATGAGCGCTGACGCCTATCACATGACGGCGCCCAATATGGATGGGCCACGCCGATCCATGGTGAATGCGATGAATAATGCAGGCATAGACCCCAGTGAGATTCAATTCATCAATGCGCACGGCACATCAACGCCTCTCGGTGATGCCAATGAAACCAATGCTATCAAGGCTGCGTTTGGTGAGCACGCCTACAAGCTATTGGTCAATTCAACCAAATCCATGACCGGGCATTTGCTGGGTGGAGCTGGTGGTCTGGAGTCGGTATTCACTGTCTTGTCTATCTACAATCAAGTTTCACCGCCAACCATTAATATCTTTAACCAAGATCCAGAATGCGATTTGGATTTCTGCGCTAATACCGCCCGCGACATTAAAATTAACTACGCATTGAAAAATAATTTTGGTTTTGGCGGCACAAACGGCAGTTTGGTATTCAAAAAAATATAAATTAGCCACCTTATTAAGCTTGCATTTAGCCTGTGATTTTTCCGATCACAGGTTTTTTGTTTATTTCAGCCATCGATAACGAGTGTACGCATGGTTCTATGGTTTAATTATGGCTTATGCAAGCTAGACCATCATATATAGTTAACGGCGATTTAAGCCAAACCATAAAGCCATTAGATCGTGGTTTAGCTTATGGAGACGGCGTCTTTCGCACCATGCAAACCAAAGGCGGCATGCCGGTTTGTTGGCCGCTGCATTACCAGAAACTGGTGGCTGACTGCGCCGCCATAGGCATGGTATGCCCGAGTGCAGATTTGCTTATGCACGACTTTGTGCAACTGCTTGTTGAGCCTGATCTAGAAAGCAATAAGCTAGGCGTTGCAAAAATCATCATTACC
>JBMSSY010000177.1:0-2383 GCA_049424605.1 Candidatus Methylopumilus sp. | reverse complement strand
ACCCCCGGCGTGACAGGCCGGTATTCTAACCAACTGAACTACCACTCCAAAACTTTGCACCACATCTATTAAGAATGTAGCGACTTTTTCCGCTGGTTGAATGGTGGGTGATGACGGGGTCGAACCGCCGACATTCGCCTTGTAAGGGCGACGCTCTACCAACTGAGCTAATCACCCATTCGTTAACCAACGAAGACCGCTAGTTTACAGCATCTTTAAGCGCTTTACCAGCCCTAAATTTAGGAGAATTTGCAGCTTTGATACTAATTGTTGCGCCAGTACGAGGGTTACGGCCGTTACGTGCAGCGCGTTTACCTACATAAAATGTACCGAAGCCGATAAGTGTGACTAAATCACCTTTTTTCAATGCGCCAGTTACTGCTGATGTTGTTGCGTCCAATGCTCGGCCTGCTGCTGCCTTTGAGATTCCCGCGGCCTTTGCGATTTGGTCGATAAGCTCTGATTTATTCACTTGTATCCCCTTTCGATATTATTTATAGAACAGGCTAGATAAAAGCCCTGCTGCCCTACTTTATATCAAGTGTCAAAAGCCCATGTCAAGCGTTTAACACCAAATATTGCATTAATGTTTGGTTATTGGCGAAACTTCAAGCTCTTTAGTCTCAGCCACAACATCGGCAACCGCCACAAGCTCCTTAGTGGCTTCAGGCATTCTTTCTAGCGCATATTCCAGCACTTCATCTATCCATTTCACAGGATGAATATCGAGGCAGTTTTTGACGTTTTCAGGAATCTCTGTCAAGTCCTTCACGTTTTGATCTGGAATCAATACCGTTTTAATACCACCACGATGCGCTGCCAATAGTTTTTCTTTCAAACCGCCAATCGGCAACACTTCACCGCGCAGTGTAATCTCACCCGTCATCGCCACATCTGCTCGCACAGGAATGTTGGTTAACACTGAAACAAGCGCTGTGGTGATACCAATACCTGCACTAGGACCGTCTTTAGGCGTAGCGCCTTCAGGAAAGTGGATATGAATATCGTTCTTTTCATAAAAGTCTTCAGGAATGCCTAATCGTTTAGCACGACTACGCACTACGCTCATCGCTGCTTGAATAGACTCTTGCATCACTTCACCAAGCTTACCAGTGGTAATTGTTTTGCCTTTGCCTGGCATAGCAACTGACTCTATCGTGAGCAAATCACCGCCGACTTGTGTCCAAGCCAAGCCTGTCACCTGACCAACTTGATTCTCCTTGGCAGCCAAGCCGTAATCAAAGCGCTGAATACCTAGATATTTCTCAATATTCTCAGGCTTAACCACAATCTGCTCGACTTTAGCGTCTTTAACTAGCGATTGTTTTGCAGTCAAAATATCTTTGACAACTTTACGGCAAACCTTAGAAATCTCCCTGTCTAGGCTACGCACACCAGCTTCACGAGTGTAGAAACGGATGATTTCTTGGACAGCGGCTTCAGTGATCTCAATTTCATTGGCTTTTAGGCCATGTGCTTTTAACTGTTTAGGCACTAAATAGCGCATGGCGATATTTAATTTTTCATCTTCTGTGTAGCCCGCAATACGGATAATCTCCATACGATCCATCAATGCTTCTGGAATGTTGAGTGAGTTGGAGGTTGCAACAAACATCACATCAGATAAGTCGTATTCAACTTCAACGTAATGATCAACAAAAGTATGGTTTTGTTCAGGATCTAAGACTTCAAGCAAAGCGGATGATGGGTCACCGCGCATGTCTTGACCCATTTTATCTACTTCATCAAGTAGGAATAATGGATTTTTGACAGACACTTTTGCCATGCTTTGCAAAATCTTACCTGGCATAGAGCCAATATAAGTGCGGCGATGACCACGAATCTCAGACTCATCACGCACGCCGCCCAAGGCAACACGCACGAATTTACGGTTAATCGCTTTGGCAATACTTTGTCCGAGCGAGGTCTTACCAACACCAGGCGGCCCAACCAAGCACAAAATAGGCGCTTTAGACTTATCAACACGTTGTTGAACAGCAAGATACTCAACGATGCGTTCTTTGACTTTTTCAAGGCCGTAATGATCTTCATCTAAGATGCGCTGCGCTTCTACTAAATCTTTGTGGATTTTAGTTTTTTTCTTCCATGGCAAACTGACCAAGGTCTCAATGTAGTTACGCACCACACTGGCCTCTGCTGACATCGGTGACATCATTCTGAGTTTTTTCATTTCAGAATTAGCCTTATCCAAAGCCTCTTTAGGCATTTTGGCGGCAGTGATGCGCTTTGCTAACTCATCAATATCTGCGTTTTCGTCTTGCTCGCCCAGCTCTTTTTGAATCGCTTTAACTTGCTCATTCAAGTAGTACTCGCGCTGACTTTTCTCCATTTGGCGTTTAACACGGCCACGGATACGCTTCTC
>JBMSSY010000176.1:0-2385 GCA_049424605.1 Candidatus Methylopumilus sp. | reverse complement strand
TGCCGCCGTTCATATTGGAAATTTGCCAAGAAGTTGGCGGAAAGTATTCATTGCCTTTATCCCACACGGTATCCACCATGTCTTTAATGGCTGGCGCAACCATATGGATAGGGTTCTTGACTAGATGAGGGTAGGCGATATGGCCTTGTACGCCTTTGACCACCAGCTTGCCTGAAAGCGAGCCGCGACGACCGTTTTTAATCATGTCGCCTACCACTTTATTGGATGTGGGTTCGCCAACGATGCAGTAATCAAAATGTTCGCCACGCGCTTTAAGCGCTTCCACCACTTTTACCGTACCATCAATGGCGACGCCTTCTTCGTCCGAAGTAATCAGCAAGCCGATAGAGCCTGTGTGATTGGGGTGGGCTGCCACGAAATCTTCAATCGCGGTAATAAACGCCGCGCATGAGGTTTTCATATCGGCTGCACCACGACCATACAACATGCCATCTTTAATAGTGGGCTCAAACGGCGGCGTGTGCCATTGATCGACAGGGCCAGTGGGCACCACGTCAGTATGGCCTGCAAACACAAGCAAGGGGCCTGTACTGCCGCGACGTGCGTAAAAGTTATCTACCTCACCAAAGCGCATACGCTCAATCTTAAAGCCTAGCGGTTCCAAACGACTAATCATCAACGCTTGGCAACCAGCATCTAGCGGGGTATTGGATTGTCGTGAAATTAAATCTTTAGCTAATGCTAGCGTTTTGCTCATAGAAATGACTCTTAAAGTTTAAACAATTGCTGATAATTGGCTTGGTCAAAGCCTAAAGCCAACAGGGTGCCATCTTGCATTAATATCGGGCGCTTGATGACGGAAGTTTTTGCCATCATTAAGTCTGTCGCGCTAGCCTTGTCGTTCACAGCGGATTTTTCTGCCTCGCTTAAATTGCGCCAAGTCATGCCTGCACGATTGACCAATTTATCCCAAGGCTGTTGGCTGAGCCATTGCGCTATGGTTGCTTGATCTAGGCCTTGTTTTTTGAAGTCATGGAATTCATAAACGATGCCATGTTCATCCAGCCAAGTGCGCGCTTTTTTAACGGTGTTGCAGTTAGGAATGCCGTAAAGTTTCATGTTGATTATTTTAACAGCGCATAGCGCAATCTGCTAAAAGTATTAGCACAATGCAAAACAGCCCTGAGTAGGGCTGTTTGTAAGGCGTTAGCGAGAATTAAATGCCGCGTAATAGTTCGTTGATGCCCACTTTACCTAGTGTTTTTTCATCGACTTTTTTCACGATTACCGCGCAGTAAAGGCTGTAGCTACCGTCTTTAGAAGGCAAGTTGCCTGAAACCACCACTGAGCCTTTTGGTACGCGACCATAAGTGACTGAGCCAGTTTCTCTGTCGTAAATTTTAGTAGATTGACCAATGTAAACGCCCATGGAGATCACGCAGTTATCTTCAACCACCACGCCTTCTACAACCTCTGAACGTGCGCCGATAAAGCAGTTGTCACCAATAATGGTAGGGCCAGCTTGTACAGGCTCTAACACACCACCAATACCTACGCCGCCTGATAAATGCACGTTTTTACCAATTTGTGCGCATGAACCAACGGTGGCCCAAGTATCCACCATGGTGCCTTCGCCAACATAAGCGCCAATATTGACGTAGGAAGGCATTAAAACGGCATTTTTGCCAATAAATGAACCGCGTCTAACGATGGCATTTGGCACCACACGGAAACCACCCGCTTTAAAGTCTTCTTCTGTGTAATCGGCAAATTTTGGTGGCACTTTATCGAAATACTGGGTGCAACCGCCATCCATTAATACATTGTCTTGTAGGCGGAATGAAAGCAATACTGCTTTCTTGAGCCATTGATGCGTTTCCCATTCTTGGCTGTCACCCTTGCGTGATGCAACGCGTAATTTACCTGCATCTAAATCCGCTAAAACGCTAGCAACTGCTTGTTTAAGTTCTGCGCTTGCATTGCTTGGGTTGATGTCGGCGCGACGCTCAAAAGCGTCTTCAATAATGGTTTGCAATTGGCTCATGAATAATTCCGATAGTCTAAAATTAGTGAAAATAAATTGAAGTGCGGCATTTTACCTGATTCTTCAAGATTGAAGCAGGTAAAGCGTTTATTTGCTCATTTTTGCTTGCTCGTAAAGCGGCATCACGGTTGGGATAAGTCTGCTGAGATCGTCAATCCGCGTCTTATCCGCGGGGTGGTCACTTAAAAATTCAGCAGGTTTTTTGTCATTAGTTTGCGCCATTTTTTTCCATAAACTAATCGCAGCGTTTGGATTGTAGCCAGCGCGTGCCGCCAATTCTAAGCCCATGCGATCAGCTTCGGTTTCTTGTGTGCGAGAGATAGGAAGCGCGAAAAACAGTTGAGAACCTAAAGCCGCGCCACCTAAAGTCACGCCAGTCG
>JBMSSY010000175.1:0-2432 GCA_049424605.1 Candidatus Methylopumilus sp. | reverse complement strand
CCGATGAAATGCACAGACAGCAGGCTTGGCTAAAGCCTGTTGATGCGGCATGGACGGTTAAGCCTTTAATCAATGTGGGTGATGTTGTCGGTGGCTACCGCATGGTGGGGATTCCAGCTGGCTTGGGTGCGCTGGATAATGGAGATGGCAGTTTATCGATTTATATGAATCATGAGGCAGGCAAAAATCAAGGCAAAGTACGCCGCCATTTGGCGACTGGTGCGTTTGTATCACATTGGACTTTAGATATTGCGACTTTAAAAATTACGGCTGGCGAGGATTTAATTCAGCAAGTGAAATTGTGGTCTGCGGATGATAAACAATATGTGAATGTCCCTGCCTACAGTTTTAACCGACTATGTTCCGCCGACTTACCAGCGCTGAGTGCCTTTTATGATGCGGCTTCTGGCAAGGGCTTTAATGGTCGTTTGTTTATGAATGGCGAGGAAGACAGGTCGGGTGGACGTGCTTTTGTCCATGTGCTCACTGGTCAGCAACGAGGCTTGAGTTATGAGCTGCCTTATCTGGGCAAATTTGCTTGGGAAAATGCGGTGGCAAATCCTGCCACAGGAATTAAAACAGTGGTGATGGGCATGGATGATAGCCCTGGCGGTCAAGTCTATGTATATCTCGGCGAAAAGCGCGCAAACGGCAATCCTGTGGAGCAAGCGGGCCTAGTGGGTGGGCAGTTGTACGCTTTAAAAGTGGATGGTCAACGCTTTGCATTAGCCAGTCTAGGCGACGTTGCCAATATGAGCGGTGATGCGCTTGAAAAAGCTGGTCAGCAACTTGGCGTGGCAAATTTTATGCGCCCTGAAGATGGCGCTTGGGATGCGCATCAGCCGAATACTTTCTACTTTGCGACTACCGATAAAATTGATGGCGCTAGTCAGTTATTCCAATTGCGCTTTGACGATATTGCACAGCCTGAAAAAGGCGGGCTTATTCAAGCGGTGCTTAATGCACGCAGTATTGGTGCGCAGATGTTTGACAATATTACAGTGGCGGGAGATGGCAGCTTGTTGGTGGAAGAAGACCCTGGCGACAACCCACATATGGCCTCAATTTGGCAGTTTGACCCCAAGACCAGCAAGGCAAAGAAAATCTTACGGGTTGCGCCAGAGGCGTTTTTAGATCAGAAAAGCCCTGAATTTTTAACACAAGATGAAGAAAATTCAGGGATTATTGAAATCACAGACTTGCTGCGGACAGCCCCTTGGTTTGAGGCTGGCAAGCGCTACTTTTTAGGCTCGCTACAAGTGCATGCAAAATCCAGTGATCCTGAGTTGATAGAAGGCGGTCAGCTATATTTGATTACTGGCCCCAGCCTGCCTTAAACACGCTCAGCTTCTGATACCCAGTGGATTAGGGCTTGGCGAGCTTGGTCTTAATATACGACTTGGTGAGATGATCCAGTTGTAAATATTCAAATACCGCACTGTCCTGCACCATCGCGACACCAATCTCCCTGGCTTCAGCAAACGAAGCATGTTTTTTGTTCATCATGATGTGGCTGATGTAGTAATGCACTTTCTTTTTACCCAGCCAGCCCATGCCAGTGACTTCGCAAATATGCTTGCCGAAGTTAAAGGTAATCGAAAAATTAAGGTAGTCTTGATGATGCTTAATGACTTTAAAATCGTAGAAGCCTATTGTTTCTGGCACGAACGTTCACCTGTGGAGTAATTAATAAAGTCTGAACGTGATTTGCTTTTAAAAAACACTGGTCATAGCTAAGTTGAGCGTATCTTATCAAGCATTATCAAGGCTTATATGAAGTCTGCATGAAGCTTATATGAAAAAAAGAGCGTCACTAAGGACGCTCTAAAAGGGAGTCTGCTAAAGCCGTTGATTAAAAGACTAGATAGAATGGCAATATGTCTGTCGGTGCTTGTGCATGTTTTTTTGCTTTTAAGTGTTCGGCGATTAGGCTGAGTGTGGTGGCTGTTCTAGAGATTTCATCTTTAGAAACGCGGTGTATGCTTTTTAGCACCTTTTGGTGAATCATCGGGCTATTTAGCTCGTCTGTTTTTCTTTGCTTTATCAGGTTCATCACGTCAATCATTTTTTGCTTAGGCTTTTAATGTACTTAATCAGGCCTTGATTGTGATTTTTTTATATTGCAGTGGTGTGTCAAATTGAAGATAAATTGATTACGGCGTCCATCCATAAATCATGGCGGCTCGATAAGTGAGGCAGCTTACTGAGAAAATAAAAATGCCTAATGAAAAGAGAATCACACAGTTACCCGTGGTCTTGGCTAGGCTTTTAAAGCCAAATATTTTGTAATGGCTGGCATAGCTTGCAAATAAGAATGCGCAGATGGTCCAAGTGAGAAAAAACAGCTTCATTTTTTGAGGTCCAGATAAAAAAATAGAGCGGATTTTAAGCGCTCTATTAAAAATTAGGAGTGATGCTTATCAACAACAGAC
>JBMSSY010000174.1:0-2447 GCA_049424605.1 Candidatus Methylopumilus sp. | reverse complement strand
GAGTGCTAAAATTAGCACCATGAATAAAGGTGACCCCATGACAAACGCACTCACTTTACCGATTCCATCAGCTTTAGATAGCTTGGATCAGTATATGCGGACTATCAAGACCTTTCCTGTGCTCACGGCAGAGGAAGAGCTGGATTACGCGACACGTCTAAAAAACAATAACGATCTTGAGGCAGCTAAAGCGCTGATTGTTTCGCATCTGCGTTTGGTTGCCAGCATTGCCCGTGGCTATTCAGGTTATGGCTTGCCACAAGCAGATTTAATCCAAGAAGGTAATATCGGCTTGATGAAAGCCGTTAAGCGTTTTGACCCAGCGCGTGGCGTTCGCTTAGTTTCGTTTGCGATGCATTGGATTAAAGCCGAAATACATGAATACATTGTGCGCAACTGGCGCTTAGTAAAAATCGCCACCACCAAAGCACAACGTAAATTATTCTTTAATTTGCGTAGCATGAAAACGGGCGCGGGTAGCTTGCAACCAGATGAAGTAGCGCATATTGCACGCGAACTCAAAGTAAAACCTGAAGAAGTGTTGGAGATGGAATCGCGGCTTGGTGGCCATGAAATCTCGCTTGAGGGCAATCATGACGACGATGGCGAAGATTACTTTAATCCAATTGCCTATTTGGAAGATGAGCATCCAGAACCTTCTGAAATGCTTTCTGCACTTGAACAAGAGCACTTGCAAACCACGGGCTTGGCGAATGCTTTAAATAGCCTTGATGAGCGTAGCCGTCGCATTGTAGAGGCACGCTGGTTATCACAAGGTAGCAACTCAACATTGCATGATTTGGCTGATGAGTTTGGCGTTTCAGCCGAGCGTATTCGTCAGATTGAGCAAAAAGCCATGGAAAAAATGAAAGCCAGTTTAGCTACATCGGGCTAAATTCCAGCAAGCAATAATAAAAAAGCTGCCATTTAGGCAGCTTTTTTATTGGGCCATATCCAAAAGGATACAGCTAAGGCTTATTAGTGAAAAAGAATCACAGATAAAGCACTAATCCAAGACCATGCGATTAATGCAATCAAAAGCGTCAATGGAAAATTGTCAAAGGTGAAATGTTCTTTCATATAGTGCTCACTTTTCAATAAAAACAAATACTAGGTACTAGTCTATTATGTTCAGGCATACACTTCAAGCCAAGATTAAGGCTTATTGGGCTTAGTTTGATCTGCCTCAATTTGGTGTGCATGCGTTTTGTGTTGATTAAATGGGATCATGGGGTCGTCATCGTCCATCAAAATACGCTGTGCTGGGCCGTCTAAGTCGTCATATTGGCCGCTTTTGATTGCCCACAAAATGCCACCCGCCGCTAGGCCGACAAAAACTATCGTTAAACCTAACTGAAAAAATAATGCACTAAGACTCAATCGGTTAATTCTCCTGATGATGGTTGAAGGACTAAAGGAAAGATAATACTCTGTTACAAGCGACTTAACTCATCCATCTTGTCAATCTTGCTGATCAATTATGCCACTGTATGGAATGACGCTCAAAGTTTATGAGCTTTCTGCTATGATTTAGCTTTTAGTCGGTTTAAGTTTTATGTCCTCAATCAGCCCTCAACATCCACGCCCAAGTCATATTAAATTGCACCAAAAATCACGGCTCTTAGAAATCAGCTTCGATGACAACACCGAATGTATGCTGGCTTGTGAGTTTTTGCGCGTCTACTCACCGTCTGCCGAAGTGCGTGGTCATGGTGTTGGTCAAGAAGTGTTACAAGTCGGCAAAGAAGATGTGAACATCACCGCCATTGAGCCTGTGGGCCAATATGCGATTAGACTAGTTTTTTCTGATGGGCACGATACAGGCTTGTACTCTTGGGATTATTTATACGATTTAGCCCGCAATTACGAGGGACTTTGGTTAGAATACATAGGCAAGCTAGATGCGGCTGGCGTGAAGCGCAACCCTAGCGAAGCTTAATTAAGAAGGCACACACAAAATGTCAGATTCAAATCAAACACACTTCGGTTTTAAAACCGTCAACGAGAGCGAGAAAGCCAGCAAGGTTGGCGAGGTATTCCATTCCGTTGCACGCAAGTATGACTTGATGAACGACGTGATGTCGGCAGGCCTGCATCGCACCTGGAAACGCTTTGCGGTTGAAATTAGCGGTGTAAAAGCGGGGGATAGGGTATTGGACGTTGCTGGCGGCAGTGGTGATCTATCTCGACTGTTTAATAAAAAAGTGGGTCCAACAGGCCAAGTTATTTTGACTGACATCAACGCATCCATGTTAGCCGTTGGGCGTGACCGTCTGATTGACGACGGCGCTGCGGTGCCAGCATTGCAATGCGACGCAGAAAAGCTACCATTTCCTGACAACCATTTTGACTGCGTGTTTGTGGCTTTCGGCCTGCGTAACATGACCCACAAAGATAAGGCATTGGCCGAGATGTTCGCTGCGGACCCCACCCTCGACCGCACGCTC
>JBMSSY010000173.1:0-2499 GCA_049424605.1 Candidatus Methylopumilus sp. | reverse complement strand
GTACTAACATGGCTGGCGTGTGTTGCGGCACTTATAACCCCTTGTTTTTAAATAAATATCGCTCGAAGAGAAGCGGATGTGCAAAGCGGGAGGAGTGTGTGCTCGTCCCGCTTATTAATGTTTCAATTATAGCTGAAATAGGCGCAGCCATCAATCAGCTTCTTCACTGTCAGAATGACTTATTTCAAACTCAACACATCTTGCATATCAAACAAGCCTTTTTTCTTGGCTTGCATAAATTTAGCGGCGCGCAAAGCACCAAGCGCAAAGGTTGCGCGGCTACTTGCCTTATGCGTCAACTCGACACGCTCACCGATGCCTGCAAACAGCACGGTATGGTCGCCCACCACGTCACCGCCACGAACTGTCGCAAAGCCTATAGTATTAGCATCACGCTCACCAGTAACGCCTTCGCGTCCATAAACCGCACAGGTTTCTAAATCGCGGCCTAATGCACTTGCTGCCGCCTCACCCAAACGTAGCGCTGTGCCAGATGGCGCATCTACTTTATGACGATGATGCGCTTCTATCACCTCAATATCGTAACCTTCGTTCAACACCTTCGCCGCCGCTTGCACCAAGCTAATCAGCAAAGTCACGCCCACGCTCATATTCGGGGCAAAAACAATGGCGATATCTTGCGCCGCATGGGCAATCATGGCTTTTTGCTCAGCAGTAAAACCTGTGGTGCCGATGACCATATTCACACCAGCTTGCTGACAAGCCGCTAAATAAGCCAAACTAGGCTCTGGACGAGTAAAGTCCACCAGCACATCGGCGCCTTTTAACGCGGCAACAACATCATGGCTAATCAACACCCCTGTTTTTTGTCCAAATTGCTCACCTGCATCACGACCAATTTGAGGGCTGTCGACACGGTCTAACGCGCCGTGCAATGCCAACTCAGCATCCGCAAAAACACCCTCTAACAGCGCATGACCCATACGCCCAGAACAACCTGCAATCACAACCTTTAACATTTCAATCCATTTCTTTTTGTGTGGCTAATGGCAACAAACTTAAACTAGAAGCCAATTTTTTCAAGCATGCGCTCAAAGTAACCCGGCGCATCTTCTGGCGGCAAAGGTTTATCTTTGTTTGATTCAGCTTTAGCAGGCTCTGTTGCTGGCGCGACTTTAGCTGGCGCAACCTTGACTGGTTCTGGCTTAGCAGACTCTACTTTAGCTGGCACTGGCTCAGCTTTTACTGGTGCTGGTTTGACAGGCTCCGCTGGTTTAACAACGGGTGCTGGCTCCTGCGCTTTTTTAGCTGATTCTTGTATCATTTTTTCTGGCATTGCTTCTGATTTCTCATCGGCAGTGACATCGCGCAATTTAAACACCTCAACCACTGGCAAACCATCATCCACTTGCGCTTTTGGAGATTTCGTCGCACTCGACTCTTTTACAATCAGCCAATGATTTTGTTCTTTGCTCAAACTAAGTACCTTATTCATATGGTCATTTAACTTGCCGTTTGAATAATGCTGGAGGAACTCAACACGAGCGCGATTTGCATCCGCCTCAATCTTCACGCCTTCAAGCTTGAGGCTAATCGCCCCAGTCTGACCCGCAATACGCTGTTTGCGCTGAGCAAGCCAAGTCTTGCGACTGCCGCTATCTGGCACAAACTGCGCTGAATAATGTTGCAAATAAGCATCCAGATTTTTAGTGCGCCAAGCCTCGGCCCAAGCATCCACCATGGCGGTAATTTCTGTTTTAGCATCAGCAGTCACAGGTGCATCAGCAGCTTTTTGCTGAGGCTGAACCTCGGCAACCTGTTGCACCGCCTCAACGACTTTTGGTGATTCACTGGCTGGCGCGCTCACTGGCTCTTGCGCCGCAGCAACGCTTACTGGTGCGGCTTGCTCAACTTTAGGTGCTTCAACTTTTACAGCCTCGGCTTGCACAGCCTCTGTTGGCACAGCCGCCGCTTTTGGCTCAACGGCAGTCGCAGGTGCTACCTTAGCGGCAACTACTGGCGCAACAGGCTTTTCTTTATCTTCCCAGAATTTAAAGCGATCAAACCAACCCGTTTTAGGATCTTCGTTTAACAAAGTCTTATCGCTCTTGGCGGATTTAACATCATCAATATTAGCCATCGGCGCATCACCCGCACCAGGTGTGCCAGCGGCGATGACATCGCCGCGCACTGAAGCCAGACCATCATTTTTAAACGCTAAAATCACACGGCGGCGTTCAAGCGTCTGACCGCCTTTATTCATTTGGTAAATATAATCCCAGCGGTCTTGATGAAAGCTATCTTGCAGAAGCGGTGTACCCATCACATAACGTACTTGTGACTTAGTCATGCCCGGCTTGAGTTGTAACATCATTTTGGAAGTGACCACATTGCCCTGCTGAACATCCAGATGGTAGGGCTTTAATGAAGGCAAAGTAGAGGTGCAAGAAGCACATAAAACAACAAGCAATAAAACTAAGTAGCGCATCACAATGACTTTCATAAGAATTAGCGATAATATACCACGACTTACAGTCC
>JBMSSY010000172.1:0-2504 GCA_049424605.1 Candidatus Methylopumilus sp. | reverse complement strand
GGAATATGCGTGATGCCATATTGCACAAACAAAGTTGCCGCCATCAGTAAAAATGTAATGCCAAGCATCACCAGCAATTGCATCAGCGTCATGCTCATGGGATTAGGAAAAGGCGCATCTTGTAGCAGAATAAAAAGCAAAGACATCAACAGCACGCCAATCCAAACAGCCATGGATTTTGCAGCAATGGTTAAGTGCGATGAATGACGGGTAATCACATTGGTCATGGCGAAGCCCATGCCAGAAGAAAGCGCCAGCCATTCAGCTTTATTATTGGGCAAAGGCCATGCGCCTTGCTGCCAAAACATAATAAAAGCACCAATCAGCGACAAAACAATCACCGCAACACCGCGTTTATTGGTGCGCTCTTTGAGCCAAAAATGCGCCAGCACCAGCGTCCAAAGCGGCGATAAGTAAAACAGCAACATCACGCGCATCACTTCGCCATCAATAATGGCTAAAACATAGCTTAAATTTGTCCAGCCTGCGATTAAGGCCAGCCAGATAATGCTTTTGGGCTGATGAATCGCGGCGCGCCATTGCTGATGAAAAACAATGGCAAAAATACCAACTGCAATCACATAGGTGTAAAAACTAGAGGCAACCCCAGAAACCCCTGCTTCTTGCATCAGTCGATAAGGGTACCAAATCACCCCCCAACAAACAGCGCCGAACAAAAGTCCAAAGATAGCGCATTGGCTTTGGTATTTTTTTAACAATGGATACGTCAACATAAACCTTCTAAATCAATATGAATTATTACTTGAATGTTTAAGCGGGATGCCGCTTCATTTATAATGGGCAGATGAACTCAAATCTCAGCAAATTACAGCCTTACCCATTTCAACGCTTACGCGACTTATTTACTGGCATTACCCCTAACGCCGCTTATCAGCCCGTTAATCTGTCAATAGGTGAGCCTAAGCATGATACACCAGCCTTTATTAAACAGGCGTTGATTGATCACCTAGCAGGTTTGGCAACTTACCCGACCACGGCTGGCGTGCCTGAGCTTAGACAAGCGATTGCGAATTGGGCAACGCGTCGCTATGGCATTCCTTTGCTGGATATTGAAAAAGAGATTGTGCCTGTTAATGGTAGCCGCGAAGCTTTGTTTGCTTTTGCACAAGCCGTCATCAACACCCAAAAAATAGCGCACCCTATCGTCATCTGCCCGAATCCGTTTTACCAAATTTATGAAGGTGCGGCCTTCCTCGCGGGCGCTGAGCCTTATTTTCTGAATACACTGCCTGAAAATCAACACACCATGGACTTTGACAGCGTGCCTGTTGAAGTTTGGAACCGCACTCAATTAGTCTATGTATGCTCTCCGGGCAATCCATCAGGCAAGGTGATGGATTTAGCGCAATGGAAAAAAATCTTTGAATTATCTGATGTATATGGCTTTGTGATTGCTGCTGACGAGTGCTACTCGGAGATTTATTTTGATGAAGCCCGCAAGCCGCTAGGCGCTTTGCAAGCTGCACAAAAACTAGGCCGTGATTATTCACGCTTAGTGGTCTTTAGCTCGCTGTCTAAACGTTCTAATGTGCCGGGCATGCGTTCTGGCTTTGTAGCGGGCGACGCTAAGATACTCGAACAATTTTTGCTGTACCGCACTTATCATGGCTGTGCTATGAGCCCTACGGTTCAAGCTGCCAGCATCGCGGCTTGGAATGATGAAGCGCATGTTATTGAAAACCGCAGGCTGTACGCAGAAAAGTTCAGCACGGTAACCCCTATGCTAGAAAACACCTTGGGTGTTGAAATGCCAGACGCCGCTTTTTACCTTTGGGCAAAAACTGAAATGCCAGATACCGAAGCCGCTATTCGCCTATATCGTGATTTTAATGTCACCGTATTGCCTGGTAGCTTTTTAGCGCGTGAAGCGCATGGCATTAACCCGGGTAAACATTTTATTCGCTTGGCTTTGGTCGCGCCTTTAGCTGCCTGTATTGAGGCGGCCAATCGCATTAAAAACTTAAAGTAGATTTTGATAATTAGTTTTTAATAAATTGATTTATATGATTAAAAACTAAATCGTAAAGTTGCGTATCTAAGCAATCTACTTGCAAGGCATCATCCATACCACGCAACCAAGTTAGCTGACGTTTGGCTAATTGGCGGGTGGCAAAAATACCTCTATCTCGCAGCGCTGCCAAATCATAATCCCCTGCTAAATACTCCAGCACTTGCCGATAGCCCACACAGCGCATAGCTGGCAAATCAGGCTTAAGCGTTGGATATTGCTTTAACAAAGTTTGCACTTCATCAATCAAACCATGCGCCAGCATTTGATCAAAACGTGTTGCAATGCGGCTATGCAATACACTGCGATCAGAAGGCAGCAAAGCCAGCTTAAGCAAGCGATAAGGTAATTCATCACCGCTAGATGCTTGATGCAGTTCTGTCATGGTTTTACCGCTAATCGCATACACCTCCAGTGCACGCTGATCGCGCTGAGCATCGCTAGGCTTATGCCTTGCCGCACTAGCAGGGTCAAT
>JBMSSY010000171.1:0-2513 GCA_049424605.1 Candidatus Methylopumilus sp. | reverse complement strand
TAATGTATTTATCCAGCTCCATCGTTAATCAAGCTCCGTCTAGTCAAGCCTACCCAAAGATAGAATTAACCCTGACCGATATCGAGGATAGAGCTAAATACACCCGTCAATTTAGCCCGCAAGAATACTTAGCCCACGGGACTGAGGCTGAAATAGGATTGGCGGCGGGTCAATCGCTTAAACTGAGGCTGCCTTTAGCCAATCCGGATCAAAGCATAGCTGGCTATCGAGTTCGCTTATTTTATTAGCGCTGCGCCTAAGTCTATCTAATGAAAATCATTAGCCGAATTTAGTCCGTTTACATAGCGTTGTCTTTACATTGCCCTGTAATATAACTCCATAAGTTGTGTACAACTTAATTAATTAATGACTAGGAGATTTACCATGTGGACTACACCAGCAGCTACTGAAATGCGTTTTGGTTTTGAAGTAACCATGTACGTAATGAACAAATAATTTTTGAACGCTTTTGTTCAAATATAAAAAAGGACGCGTAAGCGTCCTTTTTTATTGGCCTTGCTTAAAATCACGGTTTAATGGATTAAACGCAAGCAAGGCGATTTAATTTCCTTAATGGCTTCGGCTATGGCGTTAACCGCCATTGCTCTGGCATAACTTTTACGCCACGCTAGGGCAATTCGCCTAACTGGAACCGGTGCAGAAAAAGGTATCACCTTTACCAAAGGATTCACATAACGTTCTGTGGCCGCACTGCATGGCAGCACGGTGATGCCTAAATTGGATGCCACCATATTGCGTATGGTTTCCAATGAGTTGCCTTGTAACACCTGCCCTTTTTTTGATAAATCTGGGCAAGCGGCCAAAACCTGATGGCTATAGCAATGGCCACTATTAAGCAACAAGACATTCTCATCAACCAAATCATCCGCCACTATGCTAGCTTTGTTCGCCCAGGCATGGCTAATAGGCACCATCACCACGTATTCCTCATCATATAAAGCTTGCGTTTTAATACCGGGAACATCAAAAGGCAAGGCCACAATGGCGGCGTCTATGGCCCCACTTTTAAGCTGTGCTTCCAGCTGTACCGTTAGGTTTTCTTCTATGTCCAATGGCATGTCGGCACACATACGACGCAAAATCGGAATGATTTCTGGGAGCAAATAAGGTCCAACCGAATAGATCAAGCCCAAACGAAACGGCCCAGCCAATTGGTTATTACCTTGCTTAGCGATTTCCCTTATGTGCGCCACCTCTTCTAGAGCTCGCGTGGCTTGTTCTATAATTTTTTGGCCAACCTCTGTAGGGCTAATATCGGTATGGCTGCGCTCGAAAATAAGCACGCCCAGATCGTCTTCTAATTTTTTAACAGCCAAACTCAGCGCCGGCTGACTTACAAAACATTTTTCTGAGGCTTTTCTAAAATTTCGTTCTTTCGCCAACGCCACCACAAAACGCAATTCGTTTAAGGTCATGCAGTCACTCCCTACAATGATTAGTATTACTTATAGTGTTAAGTTTTTTGATAAGTTTAACACAGGGATTTTGCTTTTAATTTGAATCCAATCCGTGCGCTCTGGACGCCTAAATTAAACGGGCTTAGGGGATGGCATGTAAATTTACTTTTAAGTGCTTGCAGACCTATTAACGTTAATATGCATCGCTTTTTACAGGCATTAAAAAAGCCCCACAGGGCTTTTTTAATTGGCTGAGTCTAAGTTGACGATTAAACGTCTAAGTTGCTTGCACCCAAGGCATTGCTTTCAATAAAGGCACGTCTTGGTTCAACGTTATCGCCCATTAGCGTTGTGAAAATTTCATCCGCGGCAATGGCGTCATCAATTTGTACTTTTAACAAGCGACGCACGGTTGGGTCCATAGTGGTTTCCCATAGTTGCGACGGGTTCATTTCACCCAAACCTTTATAGCGTTGAATATTTAGATTGTGTTTGGCTTCTTCTAATAACCAATCCAAGGCTTGTTTAAATGTAGTGACCGGTAATTCTTTTTCACCACGTTTAATTAATGCCCCTTCGCCTAATAAGCCTTGCAGCATGTTGGACATTTTGCTGATTTGCCGGTAATCGCCAGAGCCTAAAAATTCCGCATTGATCACGCAACATTGCAAATTACCGTGCACGTATTTATTCACTTCTAAACGGTATTCGTTAGACTCGGCATCAAAACCAACGATCACTTCGCTGCCTATTGCGCCTAATATTGGACGTAATTTTTCAGCGGCTTTTTCCGTGCTTTCTTTAGTGGCTAAGCTTAATTCCCCTAAATCTTGCATGGCACGCAAAACGCTTTCATCGTAATGCGAAGCAATGCGGCGTATCACCGCTTCTGTTAATACCATTTGTTTAGCGATTTCAGTTAATGGGGCATCACTGAGGGTATCGCCGTTGGTTTTTGTAATCAGCTCCGCGCCTTTGAGTGCCGATTGCAATAAATACTGATCCAATTCTTGTTGGTCTTTTAAGTAGCGTTCGTCTTTACCTTGCTTAACTTTATACAAGGGTGGTTGCGCAATATAAATGTGGCCACGCTCA
>JBMSSY010000170.1:0-2535 GCA_049424605.1 Candidatus Methylopumilus sp. | reverse complement strand
AGCCTTTAATGTGGAAAACAGGCCATTCGCTGGTCAAAGCAAAAATCAAAGAAACCAGTGCAGACTTAGCAGGCGAAATGAGCGGTCATGTGTTTTTTAATGATTTAATTGATAGCAAGCACCCTGAAAAAGGCCGCCGCTGGTATGGCTTTGATGATGGCCTTTATTCAGGCGCACGTTTGCTGGAGATTTTGAGTAAGGTGACTAAGCCAAGCGAAACCTTAAACAACTTGCCAGAAAGCGTGAGCACGCCAGAGCAACATATTCAAATGCAAGAAGGTGAGCCGCACGCGCTGATTGCCGCTTTGCAACAATCCGCCAAGTTTGAAGGCGCAAGCGAAGTGATTACCATTGATGGCCTGCGTGTGGAGTACCCCGATGGCTTTGGCTTAATGCGTCCATCCAACACCACGCCTGTGATTGTGCTACGTTTTGAGGCGGAATCTGAGGCCGCATTAAAGCGCATTCAGCAAGCCTTTCGTGCGGTGATTTTAGCTAAAGCACCGCACCTCAAACTGCCGTTTTAAGCCTTTTGATTAATGCTTTTTAGCATTCACCTTGTGATAAGCCAATAACAATTGCTTGTGTATTTCGCTGCCTTCCATATTGGCGCCTAGATTATTTAGGCCAAAGTAGCGAGATTCACGGCTAATCAGTTGCTGGGCTTGTTGCAAGGTTTCAGCGCCATACATCAGGCTTAAATTAGCGTTGTATGGCTTGGTGTGGTCTAGTTCAGCCATTTCTTGAAGTTGAACCAAGTCGGCAATACAGCGGTAAACGCGGGCACGTTTTTCTGGCAATTCGCCAAACTGCTTAATCCAATCACAGCCTTCCAAAATCACATCCGTATCGCCAGTTGCCAAGCCTAGCAAGGCTTTTAGCTCACCTACTCGTAAATCTGCCCAAACACTGCCAGCATCTGCCGCAAGGCCAATCAAAGTGGTCACAGGGAGTTCGTCTGCTAACTCAAGGTCTAGCAAGGTTTCTAGCAGCTCAGCACTTTCATCTTGGCTGAGGTCTTGTGTGCGTAGCAAAGCAGGGCGCACCAAGTTGCCCACGGTGTTGTTTTCCCATTCCAGCTCTTCTACTGGGTAGATTTCAGACATGCCGGGCACAAAAATACGGCAGGCATACACGCCTAAATGGGTAAAGTCGGCAATATAAATATCATGACCGCTGGCGTGGATGGTATCGCAACACCATTGGTAATCTTCATCCGTGGTGGTGCCAAAGTTCCAATCTACAAACGCATAATCTGGCGTATCGCGGAGGAAATTCCAGCTAATCACGCCGCTTGAATCTACAAAGTGGATTTCAAGGTTTTGTGAATCGGCGATTTCTTCCATATCAAAGCCGGGTGCAACAAAGTTTTTAAGGCCATCAATGGCGCGGCCTTGCAGTAGCTCGGTTAATGCGCGCTCTAAAGCGACTTCAAAACGTGGATGGGCGCCAAAACTGGCAAAGCAACCTTGGTCTTCTGGGTGCAGTAAAGTGACGTTCATCACTGGATATTGACCGCCTAATGAAGCATCTTTGACCAAAATGCCATAACCCGCATCGCGTAAGCCTTTGATGCCAGCCGCAATGCGTGGATAACGATTAATCACGGCTTCGGGGACGTCGGGTAAACAAATGCCTTCACGAATGATTTTGTATTTAATGTCGCGTTCAAAAATTTCTGCTAAAGCCTGAGTGCGCGCCTCTTTTAGCGTGTTGCCAGCCGACATGCCGTTACTCACGTAGAGATTGCCAATCAGATTGACGGGGAAATAAGCCAAGGCATCATCACGCAAGCGTTGGTATGGAATAGCGCAAATGCCACGCTCAGCATTGCCAGAGTTTAAGTCTATTAACTTGCTGGCGGAGACCGTGCCTTCTGGATTGTAGAACTGATGTAGCTCTTCGTTGAGCAAGCCTGTGGGCCATGCATCCCCAGCTAGCGGAAACCATTTTTCATTAGGGTAGTGCACATAGTCTTGATTGCTAATGCTTGCGCCCAAATAAAAATGCGTCCAAAAATAATTGGTGCTGAGGCGCTCAAAGTATTCACCCAGCGCGCTGGCTCTGGCCGCAAGCTGCGATGCGCCTTTGCCATTGCTAAACAAACGGGTGCAATCGCGGTCTGTGACGTGTACTGACCAAATGCCCTCGATTTCATTTAGCCATGAGCGCTCTTCTACATGAAAACCCAAGTCTAAAAGTTTGGCTTGTAGTGTTTTAATCGAATATTCAAGCGAAGCGTCTTTGCTTGGAATAAAGGTTTCATTGCTTGAGGTTGGGGTGGTTTGCATGGCGCTCGCTTTCAAGCAAAAGAAATAAAAAAGGCCGTCAGAATAGCATGTGAGTTGATGCTTTGCTGAATAAGTTTGTTCGGGAAATTTGGTATTACCCTTAGCTAGGCTTGATTGCATGGTTCGACAAGCTCACCATGAACGGGGTGTTGATAAGTTAATACATCGCCCTTAACTCGTTCGCCCTAACGGGGTTTCGATAATTCAATACTTCGCACTTAAACCGTTCACCCTTATGGGGTGG
>JBMSSY010000169.1:0-2554 GCA_049424605.1 Candidatus Methylopumilus sp. | reverse complement strand
ATGACGGCTAACGGCCGTACGCTGAAAGCTAGCAATAGTATAAGGCGCGGAATAGGGCCACAGAGACGAGCGTATTAAGTTACGGTGAAACGCGGTAACCTCCATCCGCAGCAAGACCAAATAGGCTGGTAATGGCGTGACTCGCGCTGCCAGCGGGTAGGTTGCTCGAGCGTACAAGCAATTGTTCGCCTAGATGAATGACTGTCACTTGCCGCAAGGCAGGCACAGAACCCGGCTTATCGGCCAGCTTCACTTTCTTCTTTTTCTTTTTTTCGCTTTTTAACGCGCCCTCTTTTTAACTTCTCATGTTTTTTAGCATGTCCTGTTTTTTCTCAATTTCACAGTCCGCTTGTCTGACAATCATTTTCAAAAGCATTAAATTTTTTTTGAAATGTTTAGACAAACCTCGTAAACCTTTTGTGGGCGTGGGTTTGTTAAATAATCTTAAATCCATCCGCTTTTTGCACTCTTTATAAGTCACATTCATTAAATTTGCTATGTTCTTATTTTGTAAGGACATTTTATTTATAGCAAAAATACGCTAAGTCATTGTCCTATAAAGGAAAAATCACAAAAATGGCTTGCAATCGCTATTTTTTTTATCTATAGTGTCAACAAGTGGGTGAAAGTGGTGTTTTGTGGGAATTTTGCTGGCCAATTTTGGTTGCGCTCATCTCCCGATTCGGCCAGCAACTTTTCTTTTTTAATCGTCGCCCATCAAATAAAAAAAGGATTTAAAGGGATTTTATGTTTCGCGGTGCTTCATCATTAAGTTTGGATGTGAAAGGCAGGCTGGCTGTGCCAGCTAAGCATCGTGACGCCCTTTTGTCTGAAAGTGCTGGTCAACTAGTGTTGACCGCGCACCCGCATCGTTGCTTGTTATTGTATCCGCAAGCTGCTTGGGAGCCGATTCAAGCCAAGATGATGTCTTTGTCATCATTTGATAAGCGCTCAAGTGCTTTACAGCGTCTATTGGTAGGTTATGCCGAAGATATTCAAATGGATGCAGCAGGCCGTTTGCTGGTCTCTCCTGCGCTACGTGAGTTTGCAGGACTGGATAAACAAGCAATGTTAGTGGGTCAAGGCAGTCACTTTGAGATATGGAATCTCGATGCTTGGCGTGCGCAATTGGATATTGTGATGGCAAGTGAAGATTTGGCATTACCCAATGAATTGGAAGGCTTTTCACTGTGAGCGTTAGCTCACCATTGACCGATACTGAACAAATGGTAGGAGAGGTGTCACCACACGTTACGGTGATGCTCGAAGAAGCGGTTGAAGGGCTTGCAATCAAGCCAGCAGGTGTTTATGTCGATGCTACGTTTGGGCGTGGTGGGCACAGTCGTAAGATTTTACAAAAGTTGGGAAGTAAAGGTCGCTTGATTGCGCTTGATCGTGATTTGGCGGCAGTAAGCTCAGCGGCGTCTATTCAAGATGCCCGTTTTCAAATTGTGCATCGTCATTTTGCCGCGCTGGAAGAAGTGCTCACTGACTTAGGTATCTCCGCTGTAGATGGCGTGTTGTTAGATTTGGGGATTTCATCGCCACAAATTGATATTGGTGAACGTGGCTTTAGTTTTAGATTTGATGGCCCATTGGATATGCGTATGGACCAGAGTGGCGGGCAAACCGCTGCTGAGTTTATCGCGGTAACTACAGAACAAAAATTGGCGGAGGTAATAAAAGCTTATGGTGAAGAACGGTTTGCTAAACAGATTGCAAGGGCGGTTATTGCGGCACGCGCAAGGGGGGATGCCATCGCCACTACTAAACAACTTGCCAAGATCGTGGCAGATGCCATCCCAAAAATTGAACCTGGCCAAGACCCGGCGACGCGCACTTTTCAGGCTCTCAGGATTTTCCTCAATCAAGAGCTTGAGGAATTGTCGTTAGTGTTGCCACAGTGCTTAAAAGTGCTTGCGCCACAAGGCCGTTTGGCGGTGATTAGCTTTCATTCTTTGGAAGATCGCATCGTCAAACAGTTTGTAAAAGGCGAGCAGGATAGAGATGACTTGCCTGCAAACTTTCCTGTGATGGCGAAAGACTTGCCACAGCCAAGAATGAAGGCCATAGGCAAAGCACAGAAGCCAAGCGCTGCTGAAGTAAAACGCAACCCAAGGTCACGCAGCGCTGTATTGCGTGTGGCTGAACGTACCAACGTGAGTTAATCAATGACGCGTTTGAATTTCATTTTATTTGTCGTGTTGATTTTAAGTGCTTTGAGTCTGGTGACTTCGCAGCACAAGTCACGCAAATTATATTTTGAACTGCAACAACAGCAAGAAACTGCAAAGCTCTATGAAACCGAGTGGAGTCAATTGCAGTTAGAGCAAAGCACATGGGCAATGCATAGCCGCTTGGAGCAAGTGGCGGCAGATTTACTGCATATGCATGTGCCTGATGCTAAACATATACAAGTTGTGGCGCCTGATGATGCGCAGACACCGCAACTAGCTAACCCAACATCGAAATAGCGGATAAGGATCACAATGGCCGTTGTTCAGCAAACAATCAAATTACCGCAGTGGCGTCGTCGCCTGCTGTTGGTATTGGT
>JBMSSY010000168.1:0-2576 GCA_049424605.1 Candidatus Methylopumilus sp. | reverse complement strand
CCCGAAAGTTGGAACTTAACGGTTGTTGAAGTGTTGATGTATCCTGGAAGTGCGGTGCAATACAACCAGACAGTCATAGCGACATATGATTTTCAGTCGCAGTGTGAAGCGGCTAGAAAAAATATCTACACAAAGTTTAATTCTTCAACTAAATGCATATTGAAGAAAAAGACTAAGGTGAATATTTAAATACTCACCCTAGCCTAAGCAAAGTTAACGCAAAACATCAAACAAATTGTTGTAACTATCAGTCCAAGCCTTTAGCTTTGGCAAGGTTTCAATCGGCTTGAAGTCTTGGGCTTTCTGTAATGAGGCAATAAGCTTTTTGTTATTGGTGACCACAACAAAATCTGTCCGGTAAAGGTCATCTTCACTGGGTCGATTGGCAATTAGTAC
Organism: Candidatus Methylopumilus sp.; assembly: GCA_049424605.1. Taxonomy (GTDB): domain Bacteria; phylum Pseudomonadota; class Gammaproteobacteria; order Burkholderiales; family Methylophilaceae; genus Methylopumilus_A. The sequence goes on along the minus strand of JBMSSY010000168.1, from coordinate 2,180 downwards.
TGCTTCCATCCCTTCTTTGTCCGCAATCAACTTCACCATAGGCGCTAAATTGATTAGGCGATTTGTTACGTTGTAAACAATCGCACCATCTTCCCTGATCTGTTTTTTGTATCCGCGCAGGGCCTCTACTGTCATCAAATGCATAGGGATGGAGTCTGAAGAAAATGCATCTACGCTGAGCATATGGAATTGATTAGGTTGCTCTCTCTCTAAACTTAATCGTCCATCTCCCACCAAATAATCTATCTTTGATTTAGAGGTTGATAAGTACCAAAAATATTTCTTAGCAATATCGATCACTGCAGGCACTAGCTCGTAAATGCGAAAGCTATCTGTCTCACGGCCGTAGGAGGTCAAAATACCGATACCTAGGCCCAATATGCCTACGCGAATCGATGGCTCTTCTTGTTGGTAAAAAGTTATTGTTTTTGCAATGCCGGTGTTCGGACCAAAATAGCTAACAGGCTTTGCGCGTAATGGTTCATACGTGTGCTCCCAGCCATGGCTGATTACTCCGTGATACAAGTCACGGTAAGACTCTGGCGTATTGTTTTTGTCTGACTCAGACACCCATAAGGTGCCGTAGAAATCTCTGTGCTCTAAAAGCGTTTGCTCAGTGCTGCGCGAGTATTGCCAAAGCAGCCAGCCCATTGCACACGTTAAGGCTAAGGCGCAAGCAATCAAAGTCGAATTAACTTTGGTGCTTATAGATGATGAAGGCGCCCGCCACATCACGAAGCTTGCTAATAGGCCGCAGGAAATAAGTGCCAAAGGAAGTTCAGCAAAAGAGTTAAACACTAAAGGCGCTAACAACCCCACCATTAAACCGCCGGCAGCACCGCCAATGGATAAGCATAGATAAAACTGCGTGATGTATTGCGCTGCTGGTCGAATTGAAGCCAATTCACCATGACAAAACATACAGCCAACAAAAAGCAAAATGCAAAAAAGCGGTAGAGCGAGATAAATATTCATGGTGGATGCGTATCCCTGATACATGCCGTATGTCGTGATGACAAGCAGCGCAAACAACAATGGGATAAAAACCTGCCGCGAATACCAACCGCTTTTGCCGCGGGAACTGCCCACGTCAAATACCAAAATAAAAGTGACTAAATACAACACTAAAGGAACGATCCATAAAAATGGAACTGACGCAATGTTTTGGGTAATGTGGTTCGTAAAAGATAAAAGCAAAACTGAACCAAGCGTAGCTAACAAAAGCCATAGCGTGTAATCTTGTTTAGTCGGTACTTTCTCGATTACTTGAGGCGTGGAAGTATTGGATTTAGTGATTTCAACAATCACTTCGTGCCGATTCGAATGCCAAGCAGACACTACGATTAGTAGTGCATATACGACATAGACACCACTCCACAACCACGCTTGGCTATGCAAATCAATGTGCGGCTCGATCAGAGGGGGGTATGCCAACAAAGACAAAAGTGACGCAAAGTTAGAAAGAGCGAATAACCTGTAGACCTTGGCTTGCGGGTAACAACGGGCAAACCAAGCTTGAACCAATGGCCCAGTGGTGGAAAGTAACAAGTAGGGTAAGCCTACGGTTACCAAGAGCAATAACAAAATTCTTGTAGACGGCTCGGTGTCTGCAGCAGGCTTCCAAACATCACTTGCAATGATGGGGAGCCAAATAAGAGAAATAACCACCACCACGGAATGAAAAATGGCTTGTGTGCGCTTAGAGAGTTTGCGCACTACAAAGTCTGCATACCAATAGCCCAAGAGCAAGATCATTTGAAAGAAAACCATGCACGTGGTCCACACGGCAGATGAACCACCAAACCAAGGAAGAATTTGTTTGGCAATGATGGGTTGCACCATGAACAAAAGAAATGCGCTGGTGAAGATGGTGACGGAGAAGTAAATCATGGCGGTGGGGATTTGAGAAGAATGATCAAAAGGCTATTTAATTGCATTACAAAAAACAAACCCACCATAGGTGGGCTTATTTATGAAATGAAATAAGTTAGTTCTTTACTTTTTGGGAATTAGAAGTAGAGCATGTCTTTGAGATCGTTAATGATGCGATCTAAGAATTTTTGTGACCCATATGATTCTTGCAAGACATCTCGTTGGCTAAGGCGTTTGTATAAAAAATTATCCTTCTTCAAGCCAGCTATTACTTCGTCCATTACTGGCTTGTTGTTTTGCAGGCCCAT
>JBMSSY010000167.1:0-2594 GCA_049424605.1 Candidatus Methylopumilus sp. | reverse complement strand
CATTGCCATGGGCACGGGAACTGATGTTGCCATGAATAGCGCTCAACTCACACTGATCAAAGGTGACCTCAGAGGAATTTCAGCGGCGCGAGTACTTTCAAGCCGCACAGTGACCAACATGAAACAAAACCTAACATTTGCGCTGGTATATAACGCCATAGGCATACCAATTGCAGCAGGTGTTTTGTACCCTTTTACTGGCTTACTACTTTCTCCCATGATTGCCGCATTGGCAATGAGCTTAAGTTCAGCCTCGGTAATTACCAACGCTTTACGCTTAAAGTAAGGCCTCAGCGTAAAACATGCTGACCTTGGCTTTTAGAAAAATCATCATCCCCTACAAAACCTAGCATCCAACAGGCAGACAGCAAAAGGGCTACGTGAAAACGTAGCCCTTGATTAATGCTTCACTTACTTGACGGGGATAAACCAACAATAAGGATGCCTTAAACTACCAGTCTCTTCCCCTGCCATGTCCACCTCCGTGAGAGCCTCGGCCTCGATCTTCATCGCGGTCACCACGCCAACCTCTGTCGCCTCTATCGCCGCCATGGTGCTCACGGTAGACGGGGGCGTACTCATCGTGATACCAGTCATCCCTAATAAAGTAAGCAGGGCGGTCGCAAGCATCATAACGATCACAAAATCTAGCCCAATTTCTAGCATGGCCTGGCGGAACCCTTAAGTAAATGGGCTCATAGGGGACAACCTGCCTATGCACAATAATTGGACGTTGGTAAATCACACGAGGTGGCGGATAAGGATAATCGCCAATGTCTATTTGACCGTAAAATCCAGGCTGACCTATGCTGACCGACACGCCAACATCAGCTGACCATGCTGAACCTGAAATAACTAAAAAAATCGCTGAAATTAAAAAACGTTTTGAACCATGCAAAGTACTCATCATATGCTCCTCATTGGTGGAGTATTAATAACGTTTAAGCACGACTATCGATGACAATCAATTGCGTCGCTGATTCATCTTATCACTTGTATCAAAAACATATTGAAAAACACACGTCATACAACAATTGAAAAGTGAGCCGAAAATGAGGTAACAAAATTTAACAAAATCTTTGTTATAAAGGCATAGAATCAGATAACCACTCCTTAATCACTTCTGGATGCATATGCACCTCCGCAAGACAAAAATTATAGCGACTTTAGGCCCATCTTCTTCTAGCGAGGAAATGATTGCGCGTTTAATCAACTCAGGCGTGGATGTCTTTCGCTTAAACTTTTCTCATGGCTCAACAGAATCACACATCAAACAAGCCGAAATTATTAGAGCCATTTCCAAAGGCTTGAACACTTCCATCGGTATTCTTTGTGATCTTCAAGGGCCGAAATTAAGGATTGGTAAATTCAAAGATGGTCAAATTGAACTGACTAAGGGCGATGTGTTTGTTTTAGACGCCAATTGTGAGCTTGGAGACAAGCAACGCGTAGGCCTAGATTACAAAAATCTTCCGCATGAAGTGTCTGCTGGCACCTTGTTATTACTAGATGATGGGCGTATCAGCTTGCATGTTAACGAAGTATTGAATGATGAAATTTACTGCTCGGTAGTCACGGGAGGCGTGCTTTCAAACAACAAGGGCATTAACCGTCAAGGCGGCGGGCTATCAGCGCCATCCATCACACAAAAAGATGAAGAGGACATTAAAACTGCGGTTTCTATCTGTGCAGACTTTATCGCTATTTCCTTCCCAAAATCTGCTGCGGATATTCATCACGCCAAAGATCTGATTAAACAAGCTGGTGGCTATGCGCATGTGGTTGCCAAGATTGAACGTACTGAGGCGGTTGCTGCGCTTAAAGAGATTATAGAAGCATCGGATGTTGTGATGGTTGCCCGTGGCGATTTGGGGGTGGAAATTGGCGATGCTTTGGTGCCTGGCCTACAAAAAAGAATTATCAAAATGGCGCGAGCAAACAACAAAATTGTGATTACCGCCACCCAAATGATGGAATCCATGATTAGCAACCCGATTCCAACAAGAGCCGAGGTCTCGGATGTGGCAAACGCTGTTCTTGATGGCACGGATGCCGTGATGCTATCGGCAGAAACTGCCTCCGGAAAATATCCCCTAGAAACCGTTGAAGCGGTTAATAGAGTGTGTTTAGAGGCTGAGCACGAGCAAGAACTACAACAGCTCAATATGTTTGAAGAAAAGTCTTTTACGAATATTGATGAATCAATTGCAATGGCAGCCAGCTACATCGCTAACCACCTGCCTATCAAAGCGATTGCTTCACTGACTCAATCGGGAATCACCACTTTGTGGTTGTCTAGAGCAAATCATCACGTGCCTATTTACGCTTTATCGACCGAAAGTAAGACCAGAAGAAGGCTAAAGCTTTACCGAGGCGTTTACCCGATAAGCCTTGATAGCGATACCCACGATAAAAATGAGATTTTATTGATTGCCGAAAAAGCCATCAAAAATGAAGAAAAACTAGAACATGGCGATATGATGCTGATCACCATAGGCGAACCTGTTGGCGTTGCTGGTAGCACCAACTCGCTGAAGATTATCAAGATAGATGAAACCTTAGTGCTCAAAAAATAAAACTAACCATAAAAATGG
>JBMSSY010000166.1:0-2597 GCA_049424605.1 Candidatus Methylopumilus sp. | reverse complement strand
AACGAGATTCTGAAGAAGAAACTTGGCGCTTAGCTGTTAAGTCTCCTTCTGCCAGGCTTAACATTCCGATCAAGCTGAGCATACCGTTCGGGCTGATCATGCCCTTCTCGCTGAGCCTTCCGTTCGCGCTGAGCCTGTCGAAGCGTGACGCAAAAGTAAGCAGCTTATAGTTCCAAGCTCACCAGAAGCACTATAAAAATAAATAACAAAAAAGGGCGGTTGATTAATCGCCCTTTTTTCATTACTCAATCAAACGCCGCAAAGCTCATGTGCCTATAGCATATCGGCTTTAGCCAATGACTCACACGCCATATTGATTTCGATACGCTTGCACCGCTGGCTTAAACTCCGCCAACTCAGTCGCGCCATCTAAATAAGTAATCAAATCCGCCAAACTGGCAATTTTAATCACTGGCATACCACTATCTTTTTCCACCTCTTGCACGGCTGATAGCGCACCTAAACCACGCTCTTGACGGTCAATCGCAATCGCCACCCCAGCAGGCATCGCGCCTGCCGCTTTAATCATTGCAACAGATTCACGCACAGAAGTCCCCGCAGAAATGACATCATCAACAATCAACACTCGCCCTTGCAGAGGAGCGCCCACAATCGTGCCGCCCTCGCCGTGGTCTTTTGCTTCTTTGCGGTTATAAGCATAAGGGAAATTATGCCCCTGCCGTGCCAAGGCAATCGCAATGCTCGCTGCCAAGGTAATGCCTTTATAAGCAGGGCCAAACAACATATCAAATTGCACACCCGATTTTAAAATCGCCGCAGCGTAAAACTCACCCAATTGCATTAAGCTTTCGCCATCGTTAAACAAGCCCGCATTAAAAAAATAAGGGCTTAAGCGGCCTGCTTTTGTTTTAAACTCACCAAAGCGCAACACCTGCTTTTTAATGGCGAAGGCAATAAACTGCGCGGTAAAATCTGTTTGTTTTGCTGGCATCGTCGTCATCTATAATCTTCAAAAAACTTTTAAGGAATTATCTTGCTTAGAATTATATCCGCAAATCTCAACGGCATTCGCTCCGCAGTCAATAAAGGTTTCTTAGCTTGGATGCAAAAACAAAATGCCGACTTTATTTGCCTACAAGAACTTAAAGCCCAAGCCGCTGATATGACGCCAGAAATGCATGCCCCAAGTGGCTATACAGGCTACTTTCACTATGCCGAGAAAAAAGGCTATAGCGGTGTTGGCATCTACAGCAAACACACACCCGACAAAGTAATAATTGGCTTAGGGCACGCAGATATTGATGCCGAAGGCCGTTACATCGAATTGCAATTTGAAAATCTCAATGGCAAAAAACTCAGCATCGTCTCGCTGTATTTGCCCTCTGGCTCCAGCGGCGAGGACAGACAACAAGTCAAATTTAGCGTGATGGAACGCTTTTACCCACACCTTGAAGCGCTCAAAGCCAGCGGACGTGAAGTGGTGGTATGCGGCGACTGGAATATCGCCCACCAAGAAGCCGACCTTAAAAACTGGAAAGGCAATAAAAAGAACTCAGGCTTTTTACCCGAAGAACGCGCTTGGATGACTGATATATTCAGCAAACTAGGCTGGGTGGATGCTTATCGAAAAGTCCATCCAGAAACGACCGATGAATGTTATACATGGTGGAGCAACCGCGGCGCGGCTTGGGATAAAAATGTGGGGTGGCGTATTGACTACCAAATCACCACACCATCAATTGGCAATAGTGCCAATCAATGTCAGATTTACAAAGCGGAGCGGTTTAGCGACCATGCGCCGCTGATGATTGATTACAGTATTTAATAATAAGAAAGCCCGCATCAGCGGGCTTTCTTATTTTACTGATTAGAGCCGTTCCAAATTTCTAAAAAGGAATATCATCCTCAAACGCATCAAAATCACCGCCACTTGCAGGCTGCTGTGCTGGCGCTGCTTGTGCAGAGGGTGCACTTTGTTGTGGACGTGATTGATCATCATCCATAGCTTCGTAAGTATTGCTACCACCGCCTTCACGGCTACCTAGCATTTGCATTTGGTCAGCAATAATTTCAGTGGTGTAACGGTCTTGGCCTTCTTTAGTTTGCCATTTGCGTGTTTGCAAACGACCCTCTACATAAACAGGACGACCTTTTTTTAGATATTCACCAGCAATTTCAGCCAATTTACGGTACATCACAATATTGTGCCACTCAGTGCGTTCTTGTTTTTGACCGCTTTTATCTTTCCAACTATCAGTGGTAGCAATGCTAAAGTTACAAACCGCTTCGCCATTCGGCATAAAGCGTACTTCTGGGTCACGACCCAAATTGCCCACCAAAATTACTTTATTTACTGATGCCATATTTTTACTCTCCTATTAATTTCAGCGCGGCAGCTTCATCCCAATTTTGCTGCAAATCCACTTTCAAAATCACCATGCCTTCATCGGCTAACACCACTGTTTCACGAACACCTGACAATGCTGCGAGTTTTGTTGCTAATGTCTTCGCTTTAGCCTCGCTCATTTCTTTGATGTGAAACATCCTACTTTTTACTGCTGGCGGCGCCTTCATGCTCAATCCGAATAGCAACCATAATGCCATTAAAACACTACAAAAAACAAATACTGATGCAT
>JBMSSY010000165.1:0-2658 GCA_049424605.1 Candidatus Methylopumilus sp. | reverse complement strand
CTTCCTTAGCAGGGAAGTGCCTTCGACCACTCGGCCAGCTCTCCGTTTTGTTGCTGTGTTGCGAGGGCGTAACAATACTTGATTACGCCTTAAAAATCAATCTAAGCTTCTTCTAATTCAAACGCTTTATGCAGAACGCGCACTGCGAGTTCCATGTATTTTTCGTCGATTACCACGGCGATTTTAATCTCGCTGGTTGAGATCATTTGAATATTGATGCCTTCTTCTGCCAAGGTGCGGAACATTTGGCTGGCAATGCCGACATGTGAGCGCATGCCAACGCCAACGATAGAAACTTTGGCAATTTTGTCATCGCCTCGGACTTCACGAGCGCCGATATGGGCCTGCACTTGGTTCAAGATGCCAAGTGCTTTTGCCATATCATTTTTGTGCACGGTAAAGGTAAAGTCGGTTGAGCCGTCTGCCCCCATGTTTTGGATAATCATATCGACGTCAATTTTTGCGTCAGCGATAGGGCCTAAGATTTGGTAAGCGATACCAGGTTTGTCTGGCACGCCTAGCACCATGATTTTTGCTTCGTCTCGGTTAAATGCGATGCCTGAGATGATTGGTTGTTCCATGTTGCTGTCCTTGTTTTCGGGATCTTCAAATGTGATAAGTGTGCCTTCGCCATCTTCTTCAAAGCTTGAAAGCACACGTAGTTTTACTTTGTATTTGCCAGCAAATTCTACTGAGCGAATTTGCAATACTTTTGAGCCTTGGCTTGCCAGCTCTAACATTTCTTCGAATGTGATGGATGTTAAGCGGCGCGCTTCGGGCACCACGCGGGGGTCAGTTGTATAAACGCCGTCCACATCGGTATAGATTTGGCATTCATCGGCTTGCAGTGAAGCAGCTAATGCCACGCCCGTGGTGTCAGAGCCGCCGCGACCTAGTGTGGTGATATTGCCATGCTCATCCACGCCTTGAAAGCCAGCCACTACCACCACATTGCCAGCATCTAAGTCAGCGCGTATGCGTTGTTCATCGATATGTAAGATGCGTGCTTTGGTGTGGGCGTCATCGGTGACGATGCGCACTTGCGAGCCAGTATAGCTTTTTGCTTTTAAGCCAAGCTCCATCAAAGCCATCGCGGTAAGGCCTATGGTGACTTGCTCGCCTGTTGCCACCATCACGTCTAGTTCACGCGGGTCTGGCTCTGGCATGATTTCTTTTGCCAAATTAATCAGGCGATTGGTTTCGCCTGACATCGCAGAAACGACAACCACGATTTGATGACCAAGCGCCTTAAATCGAGCGACTCGACGCGCTAAGTTTTTAATGCGATCTGGGCTGCCAACTGAGGTGCCACCGTATTTTTGAACAATGAGTGCCATAGTGTTTACTGTTTAAGGTTAGTTAAGTTTTTGTTGAACCCACGCTTGCACGCTTGCAAGTGCTTGAGGTAATTGCTGTGCATCGGTACCGCCTGCCATCGCCATATCTGGCTTGCCGCCGCCTTTGCCGCCTACTTGGCTAGCGACATGATTGACCAAATCGCCAGCTTTTAGTTTCGCGATGATATCAGGCGTCACGCCAGCAGCAAGGCTGACTTTGCCATCGCTCACACTTGCCAGCACTATCGCGGCAGATTTTAGCTTGTCTTTGAGCTTATCCATCGTCTCGCGTAATGCATTGGCATCAGCACCTTCTAGTGTGGCGGCCAGCACTTTTACGCCTTGAATGTCTACTGCTTGATCTGCTAAGTCATCACCTTGAGATGAAGCTAGTTTAGATTTTAAGCGTGCCAGTTCTTTTTCGAGCGATTTTTGTGTATCAAGCAGTTGTGCAACTTTGGCACCGAGTTCATGTGCTGGCGTTTTAAGCTCGCTGGCTAGTTGGCTAATTAAGCTTTGTTGGGTTTGCACTAACTGCACGGCGTTGGTGCCAGTGGTGGCCTCTACCCGACGAACGCCAGCGGCTACGCCACTTTCTGCGGTGATTTTGAATAGGCCTATGTCGCCAGTACGTTTAACGTGTGTGCCGCCGCAAAGTTCGCGTGATGAGCCGATATCGAGTACACGGACTTCATCGCCGTATTTCTCACCAAAGAGCATCATGGCGCCAGTTTTTTGTGCAGATTCAATATCCATGACACGCGCTTGTGTTTCAGCATTAGCAATAATTTCGGCGTTGACTAGACTTTCAACTTTGCTGATTTCTTCATCCGTCATGGGCGCATTATGAACAAAGTCAAAACGTGTTTTTTCAGTGTCAACCAAAGAGCCTTTTTGTTGCACATGCTCACCCAATACCTCACGCAAAGCTTTGTGCATCAAGTGGGTTGCCGAGTGATTACGCATGGTGCTGGCCCTAGCCTGAGTATTGACGCGGGCTTGCAAGGTATCGCCAAGGCTGAGTTTGCCTGTGCTGACAAGGCCATGATGACCGAACACATTGGCCTGAATTTTGAGCGTGTCTTCAACGCTAAAAATACCGTGGCTGGATTTTAATTCACCACAGTCACCGATTTGGCCACCTGATTCAGCGTAGAAAGGCGTGTTATCTAAAACAATAATGCCTAAATCGCCTTCATTTAGCTCTTTTACGGCTGTGCCATCTTTGTATAGCGCCAGTATGGTAGCTTCTGTTGCCAGCGCTTCGTAGCCAAGGCCCAGTCGGTCCATGACACCCGGCCGGAAGTTCTCGACCAGTACA
>JBMSSY010000164.1:0-2674 GCA_049424605.1 Candidatus Methylopumilus sp. | reverse complement strand
CTTGAATACAATAATGGTAAGTGTACATAAAATTATCTTGTGTTTATTCCTCAAGCCACATAAAGGCACATATAATGACTTTTTTTGACACATTGTCGGCGCGCTCAAACTTATGTTCCTAAAAAATTGGTGGTTATTTTTGCTGATGTCCTGCTTGGCACTACTGACCGTAGCCGCTTTAATGATTGGGCTTGCCGCAGCGCTGATCTACCCCGACTTGCCTTCTTTGGAAGCGCTGACCAATTACCAACCCAAATTACCGTTACGGGTCTATTCCGAAGATGGTTATTTATTAGCCGAATACGGCGAAGAACGCCGCTCTTTTGTTGATATCGCCAAAGTGCCAAAAAACATGCAGTCCGCCGTCATCGCCATTGAAGATATCCGCTTTTACAAGCATGGCGGGGTTGATACTAAAGGCATACTGCGCGCTGCTTTAAACAACGTTACTGGTGGCTCAAAAGAAGGCGCAAGCACCATCACTATGCAGGTGGCACGCAATTTCTTTTTATCTAGCGAACGTAGCTTTAAAAGAAAAATTAACGAAGCCATGTTAGCGGTGAAAATTGAGCATAGCCTAAGTAAAGACAAAATTTTAGAGCTGTATATCAATCAAATTTACTTGGGCCAACGTGCTTATGGCTTTGCAGCGGCATCTCAAGTTTATTACGGCAAGCCCTTAGATAAATTAAGTTTGGCAGAAACCGCTTTATTAGCAGGCCTGCCTAAAGCGCCTTCAAGCTACAACCCTTTTGTGAACCCTAAACGAGCCATTAAACGCCAACATGAAGTGCTGCATAATATGTTGCGCTATGGCTTTATTGACGAGGCCAGCTATCAAGCCGCTTTAAAAGAACCGCTACATTTTAAAACCTCCAAACAATCACGCGATTTGGCGGCTGACTATGTAGGTGAGATTGTTCGCCAAGCAATGTACGAGCGCTACAAAGATCAAATTTATAGCAGTGGTCTTAAGGTTTACACCACCATCATCAAAAGTGACCAAGAGGCAGCTAACGATGCTATTGCACAAGGCGTCATGGAGTACGACTCACGCCACGGATATCGTGGCCCAGAAGGCTATATTGCCGCCAGTGAAATGGTCGGTGAAAACGCTAACCAAAACATGGAAAAAGCCATTGATGCGCTAGAAACATTTGGCGGCCTTGCGCCAGCAGTAGTCACCAAAATCACCGATAAGTCAGTACGTGTGCACACCAACGGCGGCGAAGATGTGCAGATTGAAGGCGATGGTTTATCACTTGTGAATCGAGTTTTACATGATGCAAAAGTTAGTGAAAAACTCAAAATCAAAGTAGGCTCAATTGTGCGTGTGAGCAAAAACGGCGAAGCTTGGAAAATCACGCAAGTGCCTCAAGTAGAGTCTGCTTTTATTGCACTTGACCCTAAAAATGGCGCGGTTCGCGCTTTGGTGGGCGGTTTCGACTTCAACCAAAATAAATTCAATCATGTGACTCAAGCTTGGCGCCAACCAGGCTCTAGCTTTAAACCCTTTATTTACTCCGCCGCTTTAGAAAAAGGTTTTACCCCTGCAAGTGTGATTGATGATGCGCCCATTTCCTTCCCCGCTAGCTTTACAGGTAGCGGTAGTAGCTGGGAGCCGCATAACTTTGATGGCAAATACGAAGGCCCGATGCGCTTAAGAACTGCGCTGACTAAATCTAAAAATATGGTGTCTATCCGCGTGCTTAATGCGATTGGGGTCGACTATGCTCAAGACTACATCACCCGCTTTGGGTTTGCCGCCAAAGACCATCCCGCTTACCTCACCATGGCACTGGGCGCTGGCTCGGTCACGCCATGGCAAATGGCGCAAGCTTATGCGGTATTTGCTAATGGCGGCTATCGCGTCAATCCTTTCTTAATCAGTAAAATTGAAGACAGCAAAGGTAAAATGATTGAAGAAACCAAATTCGTTGAAGCTGGCAACGATGCTGAACGTGTGATTGATGAGCGTAATGCTTTCTTAATGACTTCAATGATGCAAGACGTCACTCGCATTGGGACTGCGGCTAGAGCTCGTCAGTTGGGCCGTAGCGACTTAGCAGGCAAAACTGGCACAACCAATAATCATATAGATACTTGGTTTGCAGGCTTTAATCCCAAAAAAGTTGCCGTGGTATGGATGGGCTATGACAAACCACAATCACTGGGCGGCACCGAAACGGGCGGCTCGGCAGCGCTACCTATTTGGATTAAATATATGAGTAGCGCATTAAAAGGCGTTGCCGACATTGATATTAATCCGCCAGAAGGCGTGACATCGATTCGGATTAACCTTAAAACAGGCAATCGTGCCCATGAGGATGAGAGTGGCTTCTATGAATATTTCTATCAAGAATATCCACCACCAGAAAAAGGCGTGACTGGGGCTAGCACCGTCGCTAATGATGCGACCGATACAAACGCGCTCTACTAAGCACAGTGCTTTGAAGTCATGGCAAAAGAGAACCCTAGTCGTCAATTACAACTACGCCAGCTAGTCGCTCAGCAAGCCGCACGCATGATGGCTGAGGATGGGGTAACAGATTACGCCTATGCCAAAAAAAAAGCGGGGCGCCAGTTGGGGGTGGTCGATGCGAGTTGCTTGCCCTCTAACGCTGAAATCGAAGAAGAAATCAAACTCTTCCACGAAATCTTTAATGGTGATAAC
>JBMSSY010000163.1:0-2675 GCA_049424605.1 Candidatus Methylopumilus sp. | reverse complement strand
CAAAGATATGTCTTGGGTCATTTGCCAGTGATGCTAAATTTTCCAGATTACCTGCATAGGTTAACAGATCAAGGTTGATCACAGGCTCATCAGACTGAGCCAGCCAGTCTAAAACAAAGTTAGACCCAATAAACCCTGCACCGCCTGTTACCAAGATAGTCATAAATGCTTAACATTCCCTGTTATTCGCTATTCAACTTGAAGAGCATTATACTAGAAACGCGCTTAAATCTTGCTTAGCCATCAATCCTTAATACCGCTATTACGCTTTTATGCCAGTAAAGTTTTTAGCACCAAAAGATTAAAGCCCTTTCAACACGATTGCGTACGCAAAAAAATCCTCTGTTTATCGGTTCAGCGATATAATTCATCATCACTATGATGCCTAGGACTCACTATGACACCTAACCATTTCACCAAACTCACACAGCGCGGCCTCAGTCTTATCGGCCAAGTCGTATTAATCATTATTGCTGTGGCCACTGTATTTGCCGTCGGGCAGGAGATTTTCCATATTTGGCAAGCGCAAACCCTCACCGTTGGCGACTTATTGCTGATGTTCTTATACTTGGAAGTGATGTCCATGCTAGGCCATTACTTAGGCTCTGGTAATTTACCTGTCCGCTACCCGCTCTATATCGGCATTATCGCCTTGGCGCGTTTCTTAGTGCTGGAGATAAAAGAGCTGGATGCATTTCGCATGTGGGCATTATCAGGTTCAATCTTGCTGATTGCTTTAGCGATTTTGATTGTGCGTTACGGTCACGTAAAATTCCCCTATACCGACCATGCTGACTAAACACTCAAGCGATTAAAGAAAAGGCGCCAATTGGCGCCTTTTTTAATAATTGCTAATCCCTGTAAATTTTTTAATATCTCTGAGTTGCCTTTTAGTCGGGCGCCCTGCACCCCTTTCACGTTTGGCGTGATCGGCCTCTTTTGTGACTGCTGCGTTAGCCCGCTTTGCGGCACTTTCTGCGGTTTCCTCATAGAGTAGCGCGGCTTCTGGCGCACCTTTGCGCGTCACAGAAAGCGCTTTTACCTGCACTTGCATATCGAATTCTTTGCGGCGAATATCAATCACCTGCCCCACGTGAACTTCTTTGGCGGGCTTAACACGGTCGCCATCCACATGGATTTTACCGCCATCAATCGCATCAGTCGCCAAACTGCGTGTTTTGTAAAAACGCGCCGCCCACAGCCATTTATCTAAACGACATTTACCCTCAGAAAGATGATCTAAAGCCATTATTCGACATTTAACGGGGATGGTTTAACTGAATCGCACGATTATGCTGCAAGGCCATGCGGAAAGTTTCTAAATGATGTTGGGCGCGACCAAGCACTGTATTCTCAGCATAACGCTCGCCAGCTAAGCTACCTGCTGGCACATCGGTAAGCAATTCAATGGCTTCAAGTACATTACTCACAGGGTAAATATGAAACTGCCCTGCTTTCACTGCTTCGATTACTTCTTCATCCAGAAGCAAATGCGCTAGATTACGGCTAGGAATCAGTACGCCCTGTTTGCCATCCAAGCCCATCGCCTTACAAATTCGGAAGTAGCCTTCAATTTTCTCGTTTAAGCCGCCGATTGCCATCACCTCACCGTGCTGGTTCATTGCGCCAGTCACAGCAAGCCCTTGTTTAATCGGCACGCCAGAAAGCGCTGAAAGCAATGCATAAAGCTCTGCACAAGAAGCCGAATCACCTTCAACGCCGTAATATTCTTGCTCAAACACCAAAGATGCGGTCAAAGACAATGGCGTTAAGCTACTAAAGCTTGCAGACAACCAACTGCGCAATATCATCAGGCCTTTATCATGATTAGGCCCTGTCATGGCCACCTCACGGTCGATATTAATCACCCCTTCAGCGCCTGCATAACATCTTGCTGAAATACGCACTGGAGAACCAAAACTCATGTCGCCCAAATCAATATGCGTGAGGCCATTAATTTGGCCTATCTGCTCGCCCGTCACATTAATCATGACTTCGCCATCTATCATCGACTCTCGCAATTGGCGCTCTGGACTATTGTGGCGCTTTCTACGTGCATCCAAAGCGGCTTGCACATGCTCAGCGCTAACAAACTCAGCGGTAGTGCTATTAGCCATCACAGCGCTTTCTAACACCAACTTTTCTAGCAGTGAAAAGCGTGTGCCAATTCGGGCTTGATCATCAATGGTACGTTGCATAAATCGAATTAACTTCACCACTGCGCCAGCATCAAAAGACTTTAATGCGTGTTGATGGCAGAACTTAGCAATTAAGCTAGCCAGCGCAAGATAAGAGGCTTGATTAGCTGGCATGCTTTCAACAAAGTCCACCTTGACTTGGAAGTAACGTGCAAACTCTGGTAACTCATCTTGCAAGGCGTAATATTCTTCACGCGTGGCAATCAGCACTAACTTGACCTCGGCAGCTAAAGCCTCAGGCATAAAATGGATGCCCGCATTCTGGCCTGATGTGCCACTGGCTTCTTCAATTTGTATGGTGCCGTTACGTAAAAAACGATGTAGCTTTTCTAAAATCTGACTGCCTGATTGTTGATCTGCGTTGATATCTCGCAAATAAAACATCAAAGTGCCGCCATGCGCCTTTAGCAAATTGCCTGCTCTAAGCCGCATAAAATCAGCGGTGTTACTACTACTGTCTGCACTTTCCAAGCCGCC
>JBMSSY010000162.1:0-2695 GCA_049424605.1 Candidatus Methylopumilus sp. | reverse complement strand
ATCAATGAGCTGACTTTTGGCTACGATATGCTGAAAAGCAATCACGGTATTCAATGGGTATCCGACGAAGTGCTGGCCATAGACGCAACTACGCGCACCGTTAAAATGCAGCGTGGTGAGCTAGCCTACGATAGATTAATTATCGCGCCGGGCATTGATTTTATGTATGAGCAACTGCCCATGTTGCAAAGTGCAGAGGCGCAAGAGCTTGTGCCTCATGCTTGGAAAGCTGGTCGGCAAACGGTTAATTTACGTCAGCAGTTAGAAAGCATGAAAGATGGCGGTGTATTCGTCATCAGCATTCCCAAAGCGCCATACCGCTGTCCACCTGGCCCTTACGAGCGAGTTTGCCAAGTGGCTTTCTACTTAAAAAATCACAAGCCCAACGCTAAAATTATCGTGTTGGATGCGAACGCTGAAATTACTTCTAAAAAAGGCTTGTTCACTAAAGCTTGGGCTGACATGTATGCGGGCATGATTGATTATCGGCCTAATAGCAGTGTGGTCGAGGTGGATGTTGCCGCAAAAACCGTTAAGACAGAGTTTGAATCAGTGCGAGCTGATGTGTTAAACGTCATTCCAGCGCAGCGTGCAGGCAAAATTGCCCAAATCGCTGGCGTTGCTAATGTTGATAAGCGCTGGTGTGAAGTGAATTTTTTAACTTACGAATCCAAAACCGTGCCTAATGTACATATTATCGGTGATTCGGTTTCTGCTGCCTTGCCAAAATCTGCCCATATGGCGACTTCTCAAGCGCGGGTATGTGCCAATGCTATTGTCGCCTTGATGAATCAGCAAGCGCCTGATCCATCGCCTGTCTTTGCCAATACTTGCTATAGCTATGTTTCAGACAAAATGGCTATGCATGTCGCTAATGTGTACCGCTACGATGCCAATAAGCAGTTGATGATCTCGGCTGAAGGCGGCGGTGTTTCTGACAAGCCTTCGGAGTTAGAGGGCAATTACGCACAAGCTTGGGCAAAAAATATTTGGTCGGACGTGCTGACCTAAAGCTTAACCCTATAAAAAGTTGTTGAAAGGCATGATGTTTAAATTCAAATTGGCAATATTGGGCTGGCTGTTTATGTTGGTAAGTACAGCGAGTTTGGCTCATGAAATTGCGCCAACCAGTATTGCTGTCTATATACAAACGCAAGAATATAACAATCAAATTAGGCTCAGACATTACTCGCAAGACTATTGGTATAGCCAAGGCCCGATGTTAGAAGCCGCAGCGATGGACGTGTTGGGTGCCGAGTTAGGCGGCGTTGAAATGTGCGATCAGCAGCCTCAGCAAGCTAAAGTTTTGGTGTGGTTACGTCCACGCATGTTTTTTAACCCACAAATGCAAACGTTCTATGGCAAAGTCATGGCGCTCACTTACACCGCTGATGGCAAGCCATTGGCTAATTATGTTGGTGAAGCGAGTAAGCACGCTTTTTTGGAAGTTAAAACCGAGATGACCTTAAACGCGGTTTATCATGCCGCCATGAAAGTGGTGTCATCAAAAATGCAAGCTGATGCTAAGTTTCAAGCTGCGCTTCAAGCGCAATCACTTTCATCGCCATGTGCAACTGTGAGCTTATTGCCTGAGCCAAAAATTCAATTTATGTCATTTCAATAAGGAGTTTGTATGCGTATGTCCAAGTTACTCAGTGCCTTAATGGCTTTTGTTTTAGGTGCTAGCGTTGCAGTTAGCGCCCAAGCGCACGAAACTAAAAAAATCACTGGGCTAAAAATGCCAGAATCAGCCATTGCCGCTAAAGATGGTCGTGTGTTTGTTTCAGAAATTGGCGAGTTCGGCAAAGAGGGCGATGGCCAAATCACCGTGATAGACAAAAACGGTCAAGCTAAAGTATTTGCACAAGGGCTAGATGACCCTAAAGGCTTGGCGATTGTGGGCAAGGATTTATACGTGGCTGATAACCACCGTGTGATTAAAATCACCCCTGATGGCAAAACCTCGGTATTTGCTGCGGCAGACGCTTTTCCTGATTTGCCACAATTTTTAAACGACTTAGAGTCTGACAGCGCTGGCAATATTTACGTCAGTGATAGCGGCGACTTAAAAGGCCTAGGCGGTGCGGTGTATAAAATCAGCCCACAAGGTAAAGTCACAACAGTGATTAACGGCAAGCAAGATGCCCGCATACTAGCCCCTAACGGTTTGCTGATGGGCAAAACAAAGAACTGCATCATGGTGGTGGATTTTGTATCGGGCATTTTATATCGCCTAGATATGAAGAAAAATGAGCTGATTGAAGTCGCTAATGGCTTTGGTGGCGGCGATGGTGTCGTCAAAGGTAAAAAAGACCAGTTCTATGTAAGTGATTGGAAAAACGGCAAAGTATTTAGCGTTAAGTTAGAAAAAGGCGTGGTTGCTAATGCCGAGCTTGTCCAAGAAGGCTTTCAAGCCGCGGCGGATATCGCACCTAGCTTAGATGGCAAGTTCTTATTGGTGCCAGATATGAAAGCGGGCGAATTGGTGTATTTGCCGATACATTAACTCCGCGTTTTTGAAATGAAAAAAGGCCTTCAAATGAAGGCCTTTTTTGTTGGGCTCATACCGTCGTTCGTACGGAGTTTTTCTCTCTTGTTTGAGCCGAGCTTTTCTATGCCGTTCGCACTGAGCTTGTCGAAGTGAGTTAGCCGTTTATGGTTCGACAAGCTCACAAAGAACGGGGTGGTAGTTGTT
>JBMSSY010000161.1:0-2751 GCA_049424605.1 Candidatus Methylopumilus sp. | reverse complement strand
ACAGATAAAGGCTTGCAAGCAATTGCGAGCCTTTATTATTTGAAAGAAAAAAATGTCAGATCAAGCAGCTAAATCCCTTTATCAGAAACATATTCCGATTGTGACACGCTCGGTAAAAGGGCAGTTTCGTACTTTTAAAACGGCGGTGATGTTACTCGCCTATTCTGTCTACTTCTTATTGCCTTGGTTGTCATGGCAGCGCACCAGTGCCGCTCCGCAAGCGATATTGTTTGATTTAGGCACACGCCGATTCTTTATTTTTAATTTAACGGTTTACCCACAAGACGTTTTTTGGTTGGCCATGTTGTTGTTTATTGCCGCCGCGTTTTTATTCTTTGTCACCGGTTTAGTGGGGCGTGCTTGGTGTGGTTATTTCTGCTTTCAAACATTGTGGTCAGATTTATTTATTCTGATAGAACACCTTATACAAGGTGAGCGTCCAGCTCGCTTACGTTTGAAAAAACAAGCATGGAATTTTGAAAAAGTATGGAAAATCGGTAGCTCCCATCTGCTGATGATATTGGTCTCGATGTGGACGGCGATTACTTTTGTTTGCTACTTTAGTTATGCGCCCGCATTTGTTCATGACTTTTTCACTGGCTCAGCCTTATCTGGCGGATATTTTGCGGTGTTGGTTTTGACCATCACCACTTATATTGCAGGGGGCGTGGCGCGTGAGCAAATTTGTTTATACGCCTGTCCTTATGCCCGTTTCCAAGGCGTGATGTATGAAGCAGACACCTTGGCGGTGACATACGACACCAAACGCGGCGAAGGGCTAAAAGGCCGTAGCGTTCCTATTCATGGTTTAAAAACACATGAAGAACGGACTGCCGCTGGGCATGGCGATTGTATTGACTGTGGATTCTGTGTGCAGGTTTGTCCTACGGGGATTGATATCCGTAATGGTCTGCAATATCAATGTATCTCTTGCGGCTTATGTATTGATGCTTGTGACAATATCATGGACTCTGTTGGCTATCCGCGTGGCTTGATTCGTTATGATTCAGAGCGCAATCTAGCCAGCGAAACGCCGCAACCACCCAAGATTATGTGGAAGCGCTTTAAGGTGATGGGTTATGCAGGCGCTTTGTTATTGATGACCAGCGTATTGTTTTATAACATTGGCACCCGAAGTGATACAGAGGTTAATGTACAGCAAGTGCGCCAGCCGCTTTACATCTTGCTGTCAGATGGCTCTGTGCGTAATCGTTACCAAATTCATATCGTCAACAAAACAGAAACAGAACAAACTTATCAAGTGGCGGTGCGAGGTTTGCCTGAAGGCGCTTTGGATATGGGCAATATTCCAGAAATCAAAGTGCGCGCAGGTAAAGCCTTGGCGGTTAATGCCAAGATTAACTTAAGCCATGAGCTTGCTGAAAAAACGCACGAGTTTGAGTTTGTGATTACCCAAGTCTCCTCAGCCGAAAAAATGGTGCTGAAAACGAGTTTTAATAGCATGAAAGAACATGATTAATGCCTATTTTTGTGAATGAACTCAGCATGACAGAAACCTTGTTTGGCGGTCTGTTAGCCTCTGCCATCTTGTTTTTTGTGGTGCGTAAAGCAGGGTTATCTAATTTTTGGGCGGGGATTTTAAGCGGTGTTTTACCATTTATTGCCTATCTGATTTATAGCGCCAAACATTGGCCGGGTGGCGATGTGCTGACCATACACTTTGCTGTTTATCTAGCCAACGCTGGCTTATTAATTGTGTTTGGTGGCATGCAAAAAAAGAAGCAAAGCCTGCACTGGGCGCCTAGACTGATTATTGGGTTTTTTATTGGTTTAGTGTTGTTAAATGCCGTGTTCCTCTCGGTTTCTACCCGCGGATTGCCAGATATATTGACGCGCCTTATTTTGCCTAACCCAGCCCATCGTCAAGTACACACAGGCTTTCCAGGTGTGATTCCGCACGATAAAAATAAGCTATATGAGCCGCATTTAAAACAAATGGAGCAACAAAAGAATTTGGCGTGGAACGTCAATGTGCAAGGCTTGGACGCTTTAAAAAATAAGCTTGCTTCAACGCTTGTGATTCAATTATTAGATAAGCAGCATCAACCCATTACTGCGGCAACGGTGACCATAGAGTTATGGCGCATGGCCAATAGTGGCGATGACCAAACTATCCTATTCACAGAAACCAAACCAGGCGTCTATCAAGCCAACATTCGTTTGGCAGATGAGGGTTTGTGGTTGAGCGATATAGAAATTGTGAAGGGTGAAGCGCATTACGCGCTCAAGCAACCTATTACTGTAGGTCAATGAGTGTAAGTAATGCAAACGGGTAAAACGCAGTACTCAGTGGCATGTTTTCATTGTGGTTTGCCCGTCGCCCAAGGTCTTCATTTTTCCACCAATATTTTTGGGCAAGCTCAGCCTATGTGCTGTCGAGGCTGTCAGTCAGTGGCAGCGTCTATTGTTGAAAATGGACTAGAAGATTATTACAAACACCGCACTGAACTACCTAAAACCGCAGAAGATCTTGTGCCAGAAGCGCTACGTCAGCTTGCGCTTTACGACCATCCAGAAGTGCAGAAAAGCTTTGTCCTCAGTGGCGATGAGCATGACAAAGAAGCCTCGCTGATTCTTGAAGGTATCACCTGTGCCGCCTGTGTATGGCTTAATGAACGGCATTTAAGCCAGCTTGTTGGGGTGCGCAGCGTCAATGTTAATTACGGCTCACAACGAGCGCGTATTCGCTGGGACGATAGTCAAATCAAGCTTAGCCAAATTTTGGCTGAA
>JBMSSY010000160.1:0-2761 GCA_049424605.1 Candidatus Methylopumilus sp. | reverse complement strand
TGCGTTTTTGGACGCAAAGTGTTTGAT
Organism: Candidatus Methylopumilus sp.; assembly: GCA_049424605.1. GTDB lineage: Bacteria > Pseudomonadota > Gammaproteobacteria > Burkholderiales > Methylophilaceae > Methylopumilus_A. The sequence continues at coordinate 2,734 of JBMSSY010000160.1, read as the reverse complement.
AAATTGTGGTTTAACCGATAGAATAGCAAACTTTTCCGCAATTTCGACCAAAAATTTAAGTAGAGAGAGTTCTATGTCTAGTGTACGTGTAAAAGAGAATGAGCCGTTTGACGTTGCGCTTCGCCGTTTCAAACGTATTATTGAGAAAACTGGTTTGTTGACAGATTTGCGTGCTCGCGAATTCTACGAAAAGCCAACATGGGAACGTAAACGTAAAGCTGCTGCTGCGGTTAAACGTCACTATCGTCGCATTCGTAACCAAACTTTGGCACCAAAACTTTACTAAAATTTTTTAGTAGTGGTTTGTTGCTGTAAAGTTTGTTGTGAGTTAATTAAGAATTTCGAGGTTAGTAGTGTCATTAAAAGCGCGCATCTCTGAAGATATGAAAAATGCAATGCGTGCTAAAGACAGTGCGCGTTTGGGTGCTATTCGCTTATTGCAAGCGGCCATCAAGCAACGCGAGGTTGACGAGCGTATTGAGCTTGATGATATGCAAGTGATCGAAGCCATCGAAAAAATGCTTAAACAGCGTCGTGATTCGATTTCTCAATATGAAGCAGCCAATCGCCATGATTTGGCAGATGTTGAAAAATTTGAAGTCACCGTTCTGCAAGAGTACTTGCCGCAAGCCTTGACTGATAAAGAAGTGGCTGAGATTTTAGAGCAAGTGATTGCCGAAACGGGTGCCGCAGGCATTAAAGATATGAGCAAAGTGATGGCGGCGGTTAAGCCACTTGTTGTTGGGCGCGCCGATATGGGAAAAATATCAGGCCTCATTAAAACAAGGCTGAGCGCATAGTTTTTACAGCACTTCACCCAAGCATATTTAAGCAATAAAAAATGAAAAAAGGAGCTGTAAGCTCCTTTTTTGTTTTGTTTAGCAATCCGTTATGATGCTCAGTGTTGCGCCATATAAATTTAATCCGATAAGCCTAAGAACATGATTCCAGAAAGCTTCATCCAAGAACTCATTAATCGCGTTGATATTTATGATGTGATTAATAAAAGTGTTCCACTTAAAAAAGCGGGGGCGAATTACTCTGCTTGCTGCCCTTTCCATAATGAAAAATCCCCATCATTTACAGTAAGTCCAACCAAGCAGTTTTATCATTGTTTTGGGTGTGGCGCACATGGTACATCCATAGGCTTTCTGATGGAGTATCAGGGTTTAAGCTTTGTTGAGGCCGTGCAAGAGCTTGCTAAGATTGCGGGCATGATTGTGCCGCAAGAGACTCGAGATCTTGATAAGCCACAGCAAAAAATTATCCCAGGAATGCAAGAAGCGCTTCAGTCTGCACTGAATTACTATCGGATTGAGTTAAAAAAATCAGCGCGTGCGATAGATTATTTGAAAGGGCGTGGCTTAAGTGGGCAAGTGGCCGCGCATTTTCAAATAGGTTATGCCCCTGCTGGCTGGCAAAATTTACAGTCTGTTTTTCCTCAATATGATAGCGAAATATTGGAGACCATAGGCTTGGTGGTAAAGAATGAGCAGGGTAAGCGCTATGACCGTTTTCGTGATCGGATTATGTTTCCTATTCATGACCAAAAAGGCCAAGTGATTGGCTTTGGTGGCCGCGTTATTAATCCAGAAGATACGCCTAAATACTATAACTCACCTGAAACGCCTTTGTTTCAAAAAGGCAATGAGCTTTATGGCTTATTTATGGCTCGCCGAGCAATGCGTGATGCAGGGCGTGCTTTGGTGGTTGAAGGCTATATGGATGTGGTGGCCTTGGCGCAATATGGCATTGAGTATGCGGTAGCGGCTTTAGGCACGGCGACCACGCCAATTCATATCGCCAAACTCATGCGGCAAACAGATGAAATTGTATTTTGTTTTGATGGCGACAAGGCCGGCCTAAACGCAGCGTGGCGGGCGGCCATGAATGCGCTGCCAGCGCTCACAGATGGGCTGAAATTGAGCTTTTTATTCTTACCATCAGAGCATGATCCTGATAGCTTTGTCCGTGAGTTTGGCAAAGAAGCCTTTGAGGCCAAAATGAAAACGGCGTTACCGCTTTCGCAATACATTATTCAGCATTTAAGTGCTGATAACCCATTGCAATCGCAAGAAGATAAAGTCCGATTTTTGAATGATGCCGAGCCAATACTGCAGCAAATCCAAGCGCCACGCTCACGATTATTTTTGAGCAAACGGATTGCCGAATTAACAGGCGTTTCACAAGATGAAATGCAAAACATGCTGCGCTTACCTAATCTTCAACGACCTCAGCAAGCAAGGCCCAAGCAAACCCGCACCCCTGTTTCCATACAGCGGCGCTTTTTGTTGATGTTATTGATGCGACCAGATTTGGTCGAGGCTGAAGATGCCAGCTTAATCAAGGGTGATAGCGAAGAAGACCAATTATTGCGTGCAGGGATTGAGGCAGCAATGCGCTACCCAAGCTCCAAACCTGCGGCAATTTTGCATCATATGCAAGATAAAGTTAACGCCAAGTTAATGCGTGAAATTGAGCGAGAGTTGCAATTATTAGACGAAGCTTTGGATTTTGCTCTTGAAATTACTGGTGCGAGGAAGCAACTAGTAGAGATGCAGCAACAACGCGCTCACACCAGTTTGTTCGATAAGATTAGAGAAAAAAGCTTAAGTGAGTTGACGGAAGAAGAGCGAGCCTTGCTTCGAAGTTTGGGTAATTCTCAGAAAAACAGCGTGTAATTTTAAGGTATAATATCGGGTTTTCCATCACCGGTTCATGGTTATAGGATAGA
>JBMSSY010000159.1:0-2772 GCA_049424605.1 Candidatus Methylopumilus sp. | reverse complement strand
TAATGTTCCACGTGAAACAAATTAAAACGTAACTTAAACATAAGATAAAAAAATGACTCAAAAAAAATCAGATTACGATTCATCCAGTATTACCATCCTTGAAGGTTTAGACGCTGTTCGTAAGCGCCCAGGGATGTATATTGGGGATACATCCGATGGTAGTGGCTTACACCATATGGTGTTTGAGGTTGTTGATAATGCGATTGATGAAGCCTTAGCAGGCCATTGTGATGATATTAAAATCATCATACATCCAGACAACTCCATAAGTGTTTCTGATAATGGTCGTGGTATTCCTGTTGATATCAAGCAAGACGATAAAAATGAAGTTAAGCGTTCAGCTGCCGAAATTGTTATGACGGAATTGCATGCAGGCGGCAAGTTTGACCAAAACTCATACAAAGTTTCTGGCGGCTTGCATGGCGTGGGTGTTTCTGTTGTAAATGCTTTGTCTGATTGGCTAAAACTCAAGATCTACAAAAATGGCAAGGTCTACCAAATGGAGTTTGCACGCGGAGTGCCGCAAGCACCGTTGGCCGAAACAGGCAGTACAGAGCGCACAGGAACAGAGGTTCATTTTTTCCCATCTATTGAAACCTTTGCTTTGATTGAGTTTAGTTTTGATATTTTGGCAAAACGACTACGTGAGTTGTCATTCTTAAATAATGGCGTAAAGATTGAGCTAATTGATCAACGCCATAACAAGAGTGAAAATTTTGCTTACTCTGGCGGCGTACGTGGCTTTGTGGAGTATATGAATCGTAGTAAAACCGTGTTACATCCCAAACCGTTTTATGCGATTGCAGAAAAAGATGGTATGACGGTAGAAGTCTCCATGCAGTGGAACGACTCTTACAGTGAAACGGTGCAATGCTTTACCAACAACATTCCACAACGCGATGGCGGCACTCACTTAACAGGTCTTCGCACCGCGATGACACGTACGCTTAATAATTATATTGAGCAAAATGAGCTGGCTAAAAAAGCAAAAATTGAAACCAGTGGCGATGATATGCGCGAAGGACTTACTTGCGTACTCTCAGTTAAGGTGCCTGAGCCTAAGTTCTCATCCCAAACCAAAGATAAATTAGTTTCAGGCGAAGTGCAGCCAGTTGTGCAAGATGTGGTTGCTAGCAAGCTAGCTGAGTTCTTACTAGAAAATCCTATAGATGCAAAAGTGATCTGTAACAAGATTGTGGATGCCGCTAGAGCGCGTGATGCGGCCCGTAAGGCGCGTGAAATGACACGCCGTAAGGGTGTGATGGACACCATGGGTCTGCCAGGCAAGCTGGCGGATTGCCAAGAGCGCGACCCAACAAAATGTGAAATCTACCTAGTCGAGGGTGACTCAGCGGGTGGCTCAGCAAAACAAGGCCGTGATCGTAAAAATCAAGCCATTTTGCCGCTAAAAGGCAAGATTCTTAACGTAGAAAAAGCACGTTTTGATAAGCTACTTGGCTCACAAGAAATTGCCACACTTATCACCGCACTTGGAACGGGCATTGGAAAAGCAGACTTTAGCGTAGAAAAACTACGTTATCACCGCATTATCATCATGACCGATGCTGACGTTGACGGCGCTCACATTAGAACGCTGCTATTAACCTTCTTCTACCGTCAAATGACAGAGCTGGTCGAGCGCGGACACATTTACATTGCGCAACCACCACTTTACAAAGTTAAACAAGGTAGAGATGAACGCTATCTAAAAGACCAACACGAATTAGATGAGTATTTATTGCAATCAGCGCTAAAAGGCGCCAGCTTACTCACTAAAACAGGCGGTGAAACGCTAGCAGACGAGCCATTAGCAACAATTGCTAAACAAATGGTACTCACTGAAGCGGTGATTCGTCGCATATCATCCTTGTACGATGAAAGCGTATTACGCGCCTTGCAAGACCTTGGTGAAATTAGTCTAGCCGATGAAAAGAGCGCCAATTCGGCTGCTGAAAAATTACGCCCGATTTTAGGTGCAATCGGCTCAGAAGTTATTGTTGCCTTTAATCCAGAGGCGGGCACTTATCGCCTAGAAGTAAATAAATACGTACACGGCAACTTGCAATGTTGCGTGGTAGATACAGATTTCTTGGGCGGTGGCGATTATCGTCAAATTAGCCGTGTATCAGTCATGCTTGCAGGCTTGCTTGGTGCTGGTGCAACCATCCAACGCGGTGAAAAATCTCAAGCCGTAGAAACCTTCAAACAAGCACTTGATTGGCTACTTGAAGAAGCTAAACATGGCCTTAACGTTCAACGATACAAAGGTTTGGGCGAAATGAACCCAGAACAACTTTGGGAAACCACCATGGACCCACAAGTCCGCCGTTTATTGAAAGTGCAAATTGACGACGCGATTGCCGCGGATGAAATTTTCACCACATTAATGGGTGACCAAGTTGAACCACGTCGTGCGTTTATTGAAAATAATGCTTTAGGGGTCAATAACTTAGATATTTAATTTTTAATCTAAACCAAAATCAAGAAAGCCCGAAAGGGCTTTTTTTAATTAAGGGGCATTTGCTAAAGCAGATGACGAGTTGGTGGTAGATGCTGCGGGTAAGCGCTTGTTGTAACGTGATTAAGCGTTGCGAAATAAAAAAAGGCCAACAGTAATGTTGGCCTTTGTGCTTTTCAACTTAAACTAAGCTTAGTTTAATGCGTCTTTCAAAGCTTTACCTGCGCGGAAAGCTGGTGCTTTACGTGCGGCAATTTTAAGTTCTTTACCAGTTTGTGGGTTACGGCCGATACGTGCAGCACGTTGGCTAACAG
>JBMSSY010000158.1:0-2799 GCA_049424605.1 Candidatus Methylopumilus sp. | reverse complement strand
CGGATCAGAGACTGAGATGCGCTGTTCTGAGAATGGTGTTTTTTCACCATTAGTTGGGATGATTGGAACAACACAGGCTGCTGAAGCAATGAAGTTGCTTATGGGAATAGGCCAAAGTTTGGAAGGCCGCTTATTGTTGTTAGATGCCCTTAATATGGAATGGCGTACAATCAAATTAGGCAAAGATCATCAATGCGCTGTTTGTCATACCGCTTAAAGTTTCAAGAATCCCCGTTCACTCCTGGTTAAGAATTAAGGCGCTTATGTTAAAATCGCGCCATGAATACTGACACTAAAACCACACAAATTAACGAAGCTTCTGATAACGCATTAGCTAAATCTTTTGACCCTAAAACCATTGAAAGCAAATGGTATGAGTTTTGGGAGGGAAAAGGTTTTTATGCGGCAGGGCTAGATACCACTAAGCAAGATAATTTCTGTATTTTGCTGCCACCACCAAACGTCACAGGCACCTTGCATATGGGTCATGGTTTTAATCAAACCATCATGGACGCTTTGACTCGCTATCATCGTATGCGTGGCGATAACACCTTATGGCAGCCAGGTACGGACCATGCAGGGATTGCGACTCAAATTGTGGTCGAACGTCAATTAGATGCACAAGGCATTAGCCGTCATGATTTAGGCCGTGAAAAATTCTTAGAAAAAGTGTGGGAATGGAAAGCATATTCAGGCGGTACGATTACTAAACAAATGCGTCGTTTAGGTACTTCACCTGATTGGTCGCGTGAGCGTTTCACGATGGACGCAGGCTTAAACAAAGTCGTGACTGAAAGCTTTGTTCGCTTGTATAACGAAGGTCTGATTTATCGTGGTAAACGATTAGTTAACTGGGATCCAAAACTTGGTACAGCCGTTTCTGATTTAGAAGTAATTTCTGAAGAAGAAGACGGCTCAATGTGGCATATTAATTATCCATTAGCTGATGGTTCAGGGCATTTGACAGTTGCAACCACACGTCCGGAAACCATGTTGGGTGACGTCGCCGTGATGGTGCATCCAGAAGATGACCGTTATCAACATCTGATTGGTAAGAACGTTAAATTGCCTTTGTGTGATCGCGAGATTCCTATTATCGGTGATGATTATGTGGATCGTGAGTTTGGTACGGGCGTTGTGAAAGTAACCCCAGCACATGATTTTAACGACTATGCTGTAGGTCAGCGTCATGGTTTGCCGATGATTGGTATTTTGAATCTTGAGGGGTTTGTGAATGAAGCCGCACCTAAACAATATCAAGGTTTAGAGCGCTTTGCGGCACGTAAACAAATCGTTGCTGATTTAGAAGCGCAAGGCTATTTAGTTAAGATTGATAAACATAAACTCAAGGTGCCACGCGGCGACCGCACTGGCGTTGTCATTGAGCCTATGCTGACTGACCAATGGTTTGTCGCAATGAGTAAGCCAGCGGCGGATGGTAAGAGCATCACGCAAAAAGCATTGGATGTTGTGGCTTCAGGTGAGATTAAGTTTTATCCAGAAAACTGGGTGAACACTTACAACCAATGGCTCAACAATATTCAAGATTGGTGTATTTCTCGTCAGCTTTGGTGGGGCCACCAAATTCCTGCTTGGTATAGTGATCACGGAAAAGTGTATGTTGCGCATGATGAAACTGAAGCAAAACTATTGGCAGCAGAAGACGGATATACAGGTCATTTGAAACGTGATGATGATGTGCTTGATACATGGTATTCATCTGCATTATGGCCATTTTCAACTTTAGATTGGACGGGTGATGAAGAAAAAGACGCTGCCAATATCGCATTGCAGCAGTATTTGCCATCATCTGTCTTAGTCACAGGCTTCGATATTATTTTCTTCTGGGTGGCACGTATGGTCATGATGACCAAACATATCACTGGCAAGATTCCGTTTAAGGATGTTTACGTTCATGGCTTAATCCGCGATGCGGAAGGCCAAAAGATGTCTAAATCAAAAGGTAATGTGCTTGATCCAATAGATTTGATTGATGGCATTTCACTTGAAGATTTATTGAAAAAACGCACAACTGGATTAATGAATCCTAAGCAAGCTGAAAGTATTGAAAAGAAAACTCGCAAGGAGTTTCCGGAAGGGATTTCTGCATTTGGTACTGATGCATTACGATTTACTTTCGCCAGTCTTGCAAGTCCTGGTCGTGATATCAAATTCGATATGCAACGTTGTGAAGGCTATCGCAACTTCTGTAATAAATTATGGAATGCAACACGATTCGTTTTGATGAATACTGAAGGTCAGGATTGTGGTTTAGAGCAGTGCAGTTCACAGCCTGATGGTTATCTGAGCTTCTCACAAGCAGATCGTTGGATTGTGAGCCTATTGCAACGCGTTGAAGCTGATATCGAAAAAGGCTTTACCGATTACCGTTTTGATAATGTTGCGCAAAGTATTTATAAGTTTGTTTGGGATGAATATTGCGATTGGTATTTGGAAATTGCTAAGGTGCAAATTCAGCAAGGCTCTGATGCTGAGAAGCGTGCAACCCGTCGCACTTTGCTTCGCGTATTAGAAACTATTTTGCGCCTAGCCCATCCAGTGATGCCATTTATTACTGAGGAAATTTGGCAAACGATTGGCAAGATGAGTGGCAGAACTGGCCCAAGCATTATGCTTGAAGCTTATCCAAAAGCTCAGTTAGAAAAGATTGATGAAAAAGCAGAGGCTTGGGTTGCATTATTAAAAGAGAGTGTTGATGCTTGCCGTAGTTTAAGAGGTGAAATGAATATTTCACCTGCGACTAAAGTGCCATTAATTGCTGCTGGTGACGCAGTTCAA
>JBMSSY010000157.1:0-2813 GCA_049424605.1 Candidatus Methylopumilus sp. | reverse complement strand
GCCCAAAAACACCAAGCTTTAGCGGCAAAACAACAATAAAAAAGGCATCTAACTAGATGCCTTTTTTATTATTAAATATTAATTAAATAGCTTATTTAAATACGTTTGTCTTTTTCTATTAAGGCATAAGCCGAATGGTTGTGAATAGACTCAAAGTTCTCTGACTCAACAATAAATTTATCAATACGTTTTTCATTATTCAGCACCGCAGCCACATCACGCACCATGTCTTCGACAAATTTAGGATTGTCGTAAGCACGTTCCGTGACAAACTTCTCGTCAGGGCGTTTAAGCAAACCATAAAGCTCGCAAGAGGCTTGTTCTTCAACCATGCGGATAATGTCTTCTACCCAAATAAAGTCGTTAATCAGCGCAGTGACGGTGACGTGTGAGCGTTGATTGTGCGCGCCGTAGTCTGAAATCTTTTTGGAGCAAGGGCAAAGGCTGGTCACAGGCACTAACACTTTAACGGTAATATCGAACTTACCATTTTTGACCTCGCCAATAAAAGTCACCTCGTAATCCAGCAAACTTTGCACGCCAGATACAGGCGCTGATTTATTAACAAAGTAAGGGAAAGTCATTTGCACATAACCAGATTCAGCTTCTAAGCGCTTGACCATTTCGTGCAAAATCGTCTCGAAAGATTCGATAGAAATTTCACGTTCATTCATATTTAAAATTTCAACAAAGCGCGACATATGCGTGCCTTTGAAATTGTGCGGCAAATGCACATACATATCGAACATCGCCACAGTGTGCTGCACACCGCCTGTCTTATCTTTGACCTTAACAGGGTGGCGGATAGATTTAATGCCGACTTTATCAATTGCCAAATGACGAACATCTGGGGTGTTTTGCACATCTTCAATTGCTGTATTGTTAGCTTGGCTCATGGGATTCCTGAATATATAAATGTCTAGCGCTAATACTTGAGTATATCACTCGGTTAATTTTTTCTCAATTGCAGTGACGATGCCTTTAGCGTCTAGACCGCAAGCGGACAGCATGGTTTCATGCACGCCGTGTTCAATAAACTGGTCAGGCAAGCCCAAACAAAGCGTGGGCACTTCAATATTACATGCCTGCAAAGCCTCCATGACGGCGGCGCCTGCGCCACCCATGATGCTATTTTCTTCTATGGTGACAATCAGATCATGACTGCGGGCTAAGGTGCTGACTAAATCAACATCCAAAGGTTTTACAAAACGCATATTAGCAAGCGTTGCGTTAAGCTTTTCTGCCGCCTCTATCGCGGGCGACAACATGCTGCCAAAAGCTAGGATGGCAATTTTTTGGCCTTGACGACGTATTTCGCCTTTGCCTATGGCTAAAGTGCTCAAGTCATTTTTAACAACTGCGCCAGTGCCAGCGCCGCGGGGGTAACGCACTGCGCTTGGGCCTTGATGATAAAAGGCGGTACTTAGCATTTGACGACACTCTTGTTCATCACTCGGTGCCATGATGAGCATATTTGGAATACAGCGCAAAAAGCTTAAATCAAAGCTACCTGCATGCGTTGGGCCATCAGCACCAACCAAGCCAGCACGGTCAATCGCAAAAACGACAGGCAAATTTTGTAGCGCAATATCGTGTATTAGTTGATCGTACGCCCGCTGTAAAAAGGTAGAGTAAATCGCCACCACGGGTTTAAGTCCATCACAAGCCATGCCCGCCGCAAAGGTCAGCGCGTGCTGTTCGGCAATGCCCACATCGTAAAAGCGTTTTGGATAAGCCTGCGCAAAATCATTCATGCCTGAGCCATCGCACATGGCAGGGGTGATGCCGATTAAACGTGCATCATGCGCCGCCATATCTACCAGCCAATCGCCAAACACTTGCGTGTAGGTTTTGCTGTTGGAATGACTAATCGCACAACCATCTTCGGGGTTAAATTTGCCTACGCCATGAAACTTGCCCGGCTCGTTTTCGGCAGGGCCATAACCACGGCCCTTTTCAGTCACGATATGCAAGAATTGTGGGCCTTGCAGATGTTTAATATTGTTAAGCGTGCTAACTAAAGTGTCTAGGTTATGACCATCAATTGGGCCAATATAATTAAAGCCAAACTCTTCAAATAGTGTGCTTGGCGTGACCATGCCTTTAACGTGCTCTTCTGCCCGTTTAGCAAACTCTAATACTGGCGGCATCACGCCCAAGACGCGCTCGCCAGATTTGCGTACTTTGGTATAAAGACTGCCAGAAAGTAGTTTAGCTAAATAGTTTTGTAGCGCGCCCACATTGGGTGAAATCGACATATCGTTATCGTTCAAAATCACCAATAAGTTGGCATCCATCGCACCAGCGTTATTGAGCGCCTCGAATGCCATGCCCGCTGTCATCGCGCCATCGCCAATAATCGCTACAGCGCGGCGCTCAGAGCCAGTTTGTTGCGCGGCTATCGCCATGCCTAAGGCCGCAGAAATAGAGGTGCTGGAATGGCCTGTGCCAAAGGTGTCGTATACGCTCTCATCGCGCCGAGGAAACCCAGCAATGCCGCCTGGCTTACGTAAGCCACTCATGGCATCGCGCCGTCCAGTTAAGATTTTATGAGGATAGGTTTGATGACCCACATCCCACACCAATCTATCTTCTGGCGTATTAAAAACATAATGCAAAGCAATGGTGAGCTCAATTACGCCGAGGTTAGATGATAAGTGTCCACCTGTTTGCGATACGCTTTCTACTAAAAATGCACGTAACTCCTGAGCCAGCTCAGGCAATTGTTTGCGCGATAGTAGGCGCAATTGCTCAGGCATATGAATGGTATCGAGTAAAGGGTATTCAGCCGCCATTAAAAGCCTCGTTGGGTA
>JBMSSY010000156.1:0-2879 GCA_049424605.1 Candidatus Methylopumilus sp. | reverse complement strand
ATGATTAAGTCTTAAAAAAAACGGTCTGCTTGCAGGCCGTTTTTTATTGCGCACAAGCCTACCGCATCAGGCATAAATTATGCGACAATAAGAATTATTATCATTTAGAATGATGCAATCTATGGATTCCTCTATGGCTCCCATATCAACACGAAGCTTAAACAGCTTACAAGCGGGCGAATATGCTCTGATTAGCGAAATTGATGCTGATGAGTCATTATTTCATCGCTTGGCTGCGCTTGGTTTTCGTATTGGCAAAAAAGTGGAGTTAGTGCGCTGCGCCAGCTTCAACGGCCCGTTGCACGTTAGGATAGGCAATACCGACATTATCTTACGGCGCGCAGAAGCTAGCCGCATTCAAGTCCAAACATCATGAAACGTATCGCGCTGTTGGGCATGCCCAACACAGGGAAATCTACCCTATTTAATCGACTCACAGGCTCCTCAGCGAGAGTTGGTAATTGGCCTGGCATCACCGTTGACCTGATGAGCGCAAAAATCCTGATGGGGGGGCATATTGCTCAGTTGATTGACTTGCCAGGTTTATATGATCTGCATGGTTATTCAGATGATGAACAAGTAGTGCGCCACTTTCTGTGCAACAACACGGTTGATTTAGTGATGATTGTCGCCAATAGCGCGCAGATTGATAGACAACTTTCTTTAGCCCTACAAATTCGCGCCTTAGGCTTGCCCAGCATACTGCTGCTCAATATGAGTGATGAAGCAAAACGCGCTGGCATTAGCATTGATACAGTAGCAATGGCCGCCAAGCTCAATATGCCCGTGGTGCAAATTAGCGCGAAATATGGCGACCGCTGTGCTGATGCCATCAAAGCCGCTTCCTCGGTGTTATCAAGCCCAACAGCCTTGATAGACGCGGCACAAATCAGCAAACAACTTGAGCAAGATGCAAAAATTGAAGCAGAAATGGAAACCATCGTACAAGACACCGTGCAAATGCCGATACAACTTGGTGATGCGCTCACCACCCGCATCGATCAAGTGTTATTGCACCCTTGGCTAGGCTTACCCATCTTTTTTGCCGCCATGTATATTTTGTTTCAGTTTATTTTTAACGCTGGCAAACCCTTGCAAGACGGCATCGCATGGCTACTGACTTTATTCCGCACTAACGCACTAGAGCCGCTACTCAGCAACGCGCCAATATGGCTAAGCGGCCTACTACTCGATGGGCTTTACAACGGCATTGGCACGGTTGCTGCCTTTATCCCCATTATCGTATTGTTCTTCTTAATTATGACTATGGTCGAAGACAGCGGCTATTTATCCCGCGCCGCTTTTTTGGTGGATGCCTTAATGGCAAAAATGGGCTTAGATGGTCGCGGCTTTGTGATGGTGCTTATGGGCTTTGGTTGCAACGTACCAGCGCTCATGGGCACAAGAGTGATGCGCTCAAAGAATATGCGCTTATTGACCATGCTGATTATCCCACTGTCGCTTTGCTCGGCTAGGTTGCAAGTATTCTTGTTTATGACCGCCACTTTATTCACCGCAAGCCAAGCGCCACTGGTCTTGTTAACGCTTTATTTGGTGAGCTTTGCAACGATTTTTATCACCGCCATGTTATTCAAAAACCAATACCCCAATAACGAACCTTTTATTCTAGAGCTGCCGCCCTACCGCTTTCCAACAGCGCGTCAAATCTGGCTAAGAGGCTGGCAAGAGGTACGATATTTTCTCAGTCGTGCAAGTAAATTTATTACCATCGGTGTGATTTTAGTCTGGGCATTAACCCATTTTCCTATGGATGCAGCACCCGCCAGCAGTGCAACTTTTGCTGGCAAAATTGGGGATTGGTTTTCCATTGTATTAAACCCGATTGGTATTGATAGCCAACTGGCGATTGCTTTGATTTTTGGCTTTGTCGCCAAGGAGATTGTGATTGGTGCGCTCGCCGTTATCTACGGCTTGCAAGGTGACGCGCTGATGCAGCTAATGGCACATAAGTTGGATTGGGTACAGGGCATGAGCTTTATGCTGTTTACGCTAATTTACACGCCTTGCCTGTCCACCATTATCACCCTCAAGAACGAAGCCAAAAGCTGGATGTTTGCTTCTTTATCTATTGTGTGGTCTTTAGCGCTGGCTTGGGTAGTCAGCTTTGTTTTTTATCAAACTGCACGCTGGCTGGGCTTTTAGTCAGCCAGCGCATCATCATCTGTTTAAACGGCTGATTCGCCCGTTTCGCCAGTACGAATACGCAAAACTTGTTCTACGTTGGTCACAAAAATTTTGCCATCGCCAATTTTGCCAGTATGCGCAGCTTTGATAATCGCATCCATCGCTGGCTCAACCATATCATCTGCCACTACCAACTCGATTTTAATCTTAGGCAAAAAATCAACAACATACTCTGCACCGCGATAAAGCTCTGTATGGCCTTTTTGACGACCAAAACCTTTAACTTCGGTGACGGTTAAACCATTAACGCCAATTTCAGATAAAGACTCACGTACTTCATCTAACTTAAATGGCTTAATCACTGCTTCGATTTTTTTCATTGATGTCCCCTCATAAAAATCTATTGATAGTATTAGGCTTTTGGTACGAATCCAGAAGTAATCGGATAGCGCCTGTCTTTACCAAACCCTCTTTGCGTAATGCGTACACCAATTGGTGATTGACGGCGTTTGTATTCATTTCTATCTATCAGCGATGTTACACGACTCACATCTTGTTCTCTATACCCCATTGCGATGATATCAGCAGGGCTAGCATCGTGTTCCACATAGGCTTCCATAATAGCATCGAGAATCTCATAAGCAGGCAGACTGTCTTGATCTTTTTGGTCATGCCGCAACTCGGCTGAAGGCGGACGCGTGATGATGCGCTCAGGAATCACTGGAGATCGGAAG
>JBMSSY010000155.1:0-2884 GCA_049424605.1 Candidatus Methylopumilus sp. | reverse complement strand
CATAAATAACCGTTGGATCAGTTTGTAGCCGCATGCCTATTTTCATGCGGTTGATAAACACCCCTGCAATTTGAGGGCGTTCCGAAGCTTTGCCCGTTTCTTTTTCGACAATAGAAGCCATAATTAAGGCCTCATAAGGCGTGTTATAAGGCAGCCCCGCTGATTTATGTTGCCAGCTCGCGGCGATTTTGTTTTGCATGGTGAGATAAGCACGTTTTAAGATGTCCCTATCGCTGGTATTGGGGCTGAAAAAATAAGTATCTGGAAAGAAAAGCCCCTCAGGTACAAGCTCAGTTGCGCCGATTTCCTTAAGGATTTGTTGATCAGTTTCACTCATGGTCATGTGCTTAACTTTGTCTGAAGTATTGAGTGCTTCGCGCATTTGTGCAAACGTCCAACCCTCAATAAAGGTGATGCTTGCTTGCGTTGTCGTGCCAGAAGTGAGTTGATTTATTAAGTCTAGAGGGGTGATGCCGCTTTTTACTTCGTATATACCTGCTTTAACGTCAGCGGCTACGCCCAAGCCTCTTGCCAACAACTCAAAGCTCACAGGGTCTTGGATAATTTTCTGCTGAACCAATTGATGGGTAATGCTTCTGAAACGGCTTCCAGCTTCAATATCAAAGCTTTCTGTTTCATTTTTAAGCTGTATAGGGGAATTGGCAAAGTAAATCATCCATGCCAATGCCAGCAATAAACCTAACAAGCAGAGACGTAGTATTTTGAATATTGAGCGCATATTAACTCAATAGCATTTCACGTAATTGAGCATCAAGTGCTTGTTTAGGCCACACTTTGCCATTAAAGCTGACCACCTGCCATGCCCCAAACAGGCTATTGCAAATAATCATTTCATCTGCCTGCATCAGCTTTTCAAGGCTAATTCTTTCAACTTTTACATTCAACTGAAATTGGCTGGCGGCTTCGATGATGCGTGCTCGGGCGATGCCCGCAACGCCACATTGATCAAGCGCTGGGGTGATTAAGTCTGCGCCAAATCTGGCAAAGATATTGCTCATTGTGCATTCAATGACATGACCATTGCTATCCAGCAGTAGCCCATCTGCAATATTGTCCTCACTCCACTCCATGCGTGCTAAAACATTTTCTAAGCGATTGAGATGCTTAATGCCTGCAAGCTTGGGCTGTAACCCTAGTTTTAAATCGCAAAGACGCAGATGAACGCCCTCTTGTTGGTAATGCTGGGGATATATTGGCACTGCGGACCTAATGACGATGCGATTGGCTTGAGACTGCGCAGGAACTGCGTAGCCACGGCCACTCTCGCCTCGTGTGACGATGATTTTAACTACAGCATCTGCGTCATCATCAAACAAATTCTGAATATCTTTAACTAACACATCGCTGCTTGGGCAGTCGATATTCAAGGCTAGGCAGTCTTGATAAAGCTTTTGATATTGAAGCGCCCAATGGTGCGGGATACGATTTTTAACGAGAAACGTACGAAAAACACCGTCACCATAAGCAAGGCCACGATCCATGGCTGAAAGCCCTGATGCGGGCTGGCCATTGATTAAATATTGAGAGTGTTGATTTTGTAGTTTCATGCTATTTAGACGGCGCTTATTTTTAGTGCTTTCTTAATTTTAAGAACAGCCTAAAGCATATTTTGAAATTCCGAAAGATTTTTGAAGAACTTAAATCTTTCGGAATACGAGTGAACCGTTAGTACCACCAAAACCAAAGTTATTTTTCAACGCGATATCAATTTTCATATCGCGCGCTGTATTGGCACAAAAATCCAAATCACATTCTGGATCCTGATTGAAAATATTGATGGTTGGCGGTGAGACTTGGTGATAAATAGATAACACTGTAAACACAGACTCCAAGCCGCCAGCACCGCCTAATAAGTGGCCTGTCATCGACTTGGTAGAGTTAACCACAATATTCTTTGCATGGTCACCAAATGCTGCTTTAATCGCATTGGTTTCATTAGCATCACCTAGCGGTGTTGATGTGCCGTGTGCGTTCACAAATTGAACTTGCTCAGGATTAACGCCAGCGTTGTTCATTGCATTACGCATAGAGCGACGTGGACCATCCATGTTGGGCGCAGTCATATGATAGGCATCAGCACTCATGCCATAGCCAATCAGTTCGGCATAAATCTTAGCGCCACGCTTTTTAGCTGATTCATACTCTTCAAGCACCATCACGCCAGCGCCTTCGCCTATCACAAAGCCATCACGGTCTCTATCCCATGGACGACTTGCTGTAGCAGGATCGTCATTGCGACTAGATAAAGCACGGGCCGAGGCAAAGCCTGCTACAGAAAGCTCAGTAATTGCAGCTTCTGCACCCCCTGCTACCATCACGTCAGCATCACCATATTCAATCATGCGAGCCGCATCACCAATAGAGTGAGTGCCCGTTGTACAGGCAGTCACTATCGATACATTCGGGCCTTTAAAGCCAAACATAATCGACAAATTGCCAGAGATCATATTGATAATGGTGCCAGGAATGAAGAATGGCGACACTTTACGTGGGCCACCTTCATCATAAGTGTCATTGGTTTGTTCAATTAAACCAAGACCACCAATGCCTGAGCCGATAGAAACGCCAATACGCTCAGCATTTTCTTCGGTAGCTTCAATGCCTGAGTCTTTGACGGCTTCAATCGCCGCCGCAAGGCCGTATTGAATAAAAGTATCCATGCGTCGCGCTTCCTTTGCAGGAAGGTAGAGCGATACATCAAAATCTTTTACTTCACCGGCGACTTGTGACGAGAAATTACTAGGATCAAATTTCGTGATTCTAGTAATTCCAGATTTGCCAGCAATGAGGTTAGTCCAAGCAGGTTGAACACCGATACCAACTGGTGATACAACCCCTAGACCTGTTACAACGACGCGTCTTT
>JBMSSY010000154.1:0-2928 GCA_049424605.1 Candidatus Methylopumilus sp. | reverse complement strand
ACTTCACCTTGGTTGAATGCAAACAATACCAAGCCTTCAACTGCTTTATCAAAGAAGTCGTCATCAGCAGAAGCGATATCTTCAAAGAAGATGTTAGGTGATTTGCCACCTAGCTCTAGTGTTGCAGGAATCAAGTTGCCAGCGGCTGCTTGAGCAATAACGCGACCAGTTGCGGTTGAGCCTGTGAATGCGATTTTCGCGATACGACGGCTGTTAGCTAATGGTGCGCCTACTTCACGGCCATAACCATTCACAATGTTAATCACGCCTGCTGGCACGATATCGGCAATGGTTTCCATCAAGATAAGCAAGCTGATTGGGGTAAATTCAGCAGGTTTCATCACTACACAGTTACCAGCAGCCACAGCAGGTGCTAGTTTCCAAGCAGCCATCAAGATAGGGAAGTTCCAAGGAATAATTTGACCAACAACGCCTAGTGGTTCGTGGAAGTGGTAAGCAACAGTGTTTTCATCAATCTCAGCGAGTGTGCCTTCTTGGGCACGCAAGCAACCAGCAAAATAACGGAAATGGTCAATTGCCAATGGAATATCAGCATTCACTGTTTCGCGGATTGGTTTACCGTTATCGATAGTTTCGGCAGTAGCAAGCATTTCAAGGTTAGCTTCTAAACGATCCGCGATTTTGAGCAACATATTTGCACGTTCTTGTACGGATGTTTTGCCCCATTTATCAGCCGCTGCGTGGGCTGCATCTAATGCTAGCTCAACATCAGCCGCGCCTGAACGGGCTGCTTTTGTGTAAGGTAAGCCAGTGATAGGGGTAATAACGTCAAAATATTCGCCACCAACTGGGGCCACCCATTTGCCGCCAATAAAGTTATCGTATTTGGCTTTATATGGGATCTTTACGCCCATGCCTTTGAGTAGTTCTAAGCTCATTATCATTATCTCCGTGATTTTTTTAAGTTGATTTATTTTGCCATGTTGCTTAAGTACCACCCGTAACTTTACTCTAAATCAAAATAAAATGAAGCCCCTTTTTTTTACTAGGTGACGTATTTTTATGCATCTTTATCAAAATGTGTATGTTGGGGAATAGTGGAATTAAACCCTATTTAAAATATGGATTGTTTTTATCAAAAAATTGTGATTTTTCCGCGCCAATACTGAACACAAGCCAGTTAATGATTGATACAATGTATTCAATATTTTTATAACTTTTTCAGGTAATTTGCGTCCAATTCAGCAGTTACCAAAAACAAGTCTTGGAGAGAAGTTGTGTCAGATGAAATTTTAGTGTGCATTGATCAGCATATTAATGCGCATATTAATGTCCCCGGCGCTTTAATGCCGCTACTTCATGCCATTCAGGATGACCTTGGTTATGTGCCTGAGCTTAGTTATCCGCGTATTGCCAAAGCCTTAAATTTATCGGTTGCTGAAGTGCATGGCGTGGTGACTTTTTATCATCATTTCCGCACACATCAGCCTGGTCAGCATATTCTTCAAATCTGCCGTGCTGAATCATGCCAAGCCATGGGTTCTGAAGCCTTGGAAGCGCATGTTAAAAAAACTTTAGGCATTGATTATCATCAAACAACCGCTGATGGCGCGATTACGCTAGAAGCGGTTTACTGTTTGGGCAACTGCGCTTGCTCACCTTCTATCGCCATTGATGAACAAGTCTGTGGTCGCGTTGACGCTGAACGGGTTAACCAAATTATTCAACAAGCGAGGGGCGCATAATGGCGATTAAAATTTATGTTCCTAGAGATTCCAGCGCATTGTCATTAGGCGCTCACCAAGTCGCTGCCAATATTCAAGCTGAGGCGGCAAAACGCGGCATCGAAATTCAGTTAATTCGTAATGGTTCACGAGGCTTGTTCTGGCTAGAAACTATGGTAGAAGTAGCAACAGCTAAAGGCCGTGTGGCTTATGGCCCTGTGATGCCGAATGATGTTGCGGGCTTGTTTGATGCCGATTTGGTGAATGGCGGCGCGCATCCACTTAATCTTGGCTTAACTGACGAAATTGACTGGCTGAAAAAACAAGAGCGCTTAACTTTTGCCCGCGTGGGCATTACTGACCCAGTGTCGGTTGAAGATTATGTGGCGCATGATGGCTACCGAGGCCTTAAAAATGCGCTAGCTAAATCAGGCGCTGATATTGTCAAAGAAGTCACAGATTCAGGCTTACGAGGTCGCGGTGGTGCAGCTTTCCCAACGGGGATTAAGTGGAATACCGTACTTAACGCGCCAGCCGATCAAAAATACATCGTATGTAATGCCGATGAAGGCGACTCAGGTACTTATTCTGACCGCATGATTATGGAAGGCGATCCACTCGTGCTGATTGAAGGCATGACGATTGCGGGCATCGCTGTTGGCGCCACACAAGGCTATATCTATTTGCGTTCAGAATATCCTGATGCTTTAGTGACGCTTAATGAAGCGATTGCCAATGCCTATCAAGCAGGTTATTTAGGCGATGATATTTGCGGTACTGGCAAGCGTTTTGATTTAGAGGTGCGCCGTGCCGCAGGTGCTTATGTATGTGGTGAAGAAACTTCATTGCTTGAAAGCTTAGAAGGTAAGCGTGGTTTGGTGCGTTTTAAACCACCACTCCCCGCGATTGAAGGTTTATTTGGCAAGCCAACCGTGGTCAATAATGTGATTTCTTTAGCCACGGTGCCGATTATTTTGGATAAAGGCGGCAAGTTCTACCAAGATTTTGGTATGGGGCGTTCACGCGGTACATTGCCTATCCAGTTGGCAGGCAATATCAAGCAGTGTGGTTTGATTGAAAAAGCCTTTGGTATTACTTTGCGTGAATTGCTTTACGATTTTGGTGGCGGTTCAGCTTCTGGTAAACCTATTCGTGCGGTACAAATTGGTGGCCCACTCGGCGCCTATTTGCCAGACTCTCAGTTTGACACCCCTATGGACTACGAAAAATTTACCGAGATTTG
>JBMSSY010000153.1:0-2984 GCA_049424605.1 Candidatus Methylopumilus sp. | reverse complement strand
TAGGTAAGTATGAATTTTAAATTCCCAAGTGAATTAAGATTATTAAAAACGGATGATTTTTCATCCGTTTTTAATTTCCGCAAGCGCATTTCTGGCGCAACGCTAGTGATACATTACCGTAATAACCCACATCAACATCCAAGGCTTGGGTTGGTGGTCAGTAAAAAGATCGCTAAGCGCTCAGTGGATCGTAATTACATGCGCAGGGTCTTGCGTGAGCTGTTTAGACGTCATCAAGCCCACTTTCACAGTTTGGACCTAGTAATTCGACCACAAAAGCCATTTAGCGTTAAAAATTACAATGAAATTGCGCAAGAGTTTGATATGCTAAGCACTAAGCTGAAAAGCAGATTGCAAGCGTAATTCATTTTGAAAATCCGAGAAAACATTGGCTAAATTTTTATTGTTTATGATTAAAGGCTATCAACGCTTACTTAGCCCTTTGTTGGGACAACAATGCCGATTTAGTCCAACTTGTTCTCACTATGCTTATTTATCGATTGAAAAGCACGGTGCTTTTCGAGGCTCTTTTTATACCTTACGCCGATTGTTAAAGTGCCATCCTTGGCATTCTGGCGGTCATGACCCTATCCCTTAATAATACTTTAGTGCAAAGACGAAAATAAATATGGACGTTAAAAGACTGATTTTGTTTGTTGTTTTGTCATTTTCAATTTTGTTTTTCTGGAATACATGGCAAGAGAAACATCGACCTGTAGAGCAAGCTGTAGCCACTCAATCGAGTGAGGTTGCCAAAGAAAAAGCCAGCAGCATTGATACAGAAACCCAGTTTCATCTAAAAACCGATAAACGTATCGCTGTGCAAACTGATTTATTCAAAGCTGAAATTGATACGATGGGCGGCGATTTACGCAAATTAGAGCTTACCCAGCATCGTGCGGCAGATTCTGATACCAACAATTTTGTGCTTTTAAATGATCAAAGCGCGCCAGCTATTTATGTGGTGCAGTCTGGTATTGCACTCGGCAATCTAGCGACACATAAAGAAGTGTTCACTAGCGCTGCTAACAGCTACCAAATGGCTGCGGACCAAAATGAGTTAAAGGTAGCACTGGTTTGGACCAGCCCTGAAGGCGTTAAGCTAACTAAGACTTATACCTTTGTTAGAGGTAGCTATGCTGTGCAAGTGGATCAAGTCATTAATAATGGCTCTGCGGCGGCGATTGACCCTCTTGTTTATTATCAAATCGTGCATGACAGCGTGTCCAGCCAAGGCACTAGGATGATGCCTACCTTTACTGGTGGTGCATATTTCACTGATGCAGATAAGTATAAAAAAATTAAATTCGCTCAGATGGATAAAGAGCCGCTTTCTAAGCTAGCTAAAGATGGCTGGATTGGTTTGGTTCAACATTACTTTGTGAGTGCTTGGATTCCTCAAACTAAAGAAGTGCAGGAGTTCTATACCAAAAGCCTAGGTAATAAAATCTATGTGATTGGTAGTAAATCCAATCTGTCTTCGGTGGCGCCAGGTGCAAGTAAAGATGTTGTTGCAAAGCTTTACCTTGGCCCGCAAACCCATGCTGATCTAGTGAAGACTGCGCCGGGGCTTGAATATACCGTTGATTACGGATGGTTGAGCTTTATTGCTTCGCCTTTGTTTATGGTGCTTTCTGTGATTCAAGGTGTTGTGGGTAATTGGGGATTTTCAATTATCTTGCTGACCATTCTGATTAAACTCGCTTTTTATCCACTATCTGCTTCTGGCTACCGCAATATGGCGCAAATGCGTGAATTAGCGCCACGCTTGCAAAGCCTAAAAGAAAAATTTGGCGATGATCGTCAAAAAATGCAACAAGCGATGATGGAGATCTATAAGAAAGAGAAGATTAATCCTATGGGTGGTTGTTTGCCGATTCTGGTGCAGATACCCGTATTCATTTCGCTTTACTGGATGTTGCTTGCCAGTGTAGAGATGCGTCATGCCCCATTTATTTTATGGATTCATGATTTATCTTCACCAGATCCGTATTGGGTATTGCCTGTGTTGATGGGCATCTCCATGATTATTCAAACAAAGCTTAATCCTAAGCCTGCCGATCCTGTGCAAGCTAAAGTGATGATGGTGATGCCAGTGGCCTTTAGCGTATTTTTCTTCTTCTTCCCAGCGGGCTTGGTGCTTTATTGGTTGGTGAATAATGTGCTTTCAATTGCCCAACAAGCACGTATTAATCATTTGATTCATGCCGCTGCACTTGCTAAGAAAAAAGGAAATGCAGCCCACTAAAGCTCACTCTGCCACCATTGCCGCGATTGCAACGGCATCTGGTGCTGGTGGCATAGGCGTTGTTCGTATTTCAGGCCCTGCGGTCACCGAGATTGCAGGCGCCATTCTTGGACATTGTCCTAAGCCCCGCTACGCGGCTTATTTACCTTTCTTGGATAGTGACGGTCAAACCATAGACCAAGGCATTGCTATCTATTATGCCGCGCCTAATTCTTATACTGGTGAAGATGTGCTTGAGCTTCAAGCACATGGCGGCACAGCCCTTTTACAAATTCTATTAACCCGATGTTTGTCGCTTGGTGCTCGCCAAGCTGAGCCAGGAGAATTTACTCGGCGCGCTTACCTCAATGACAAAATGGACTTGGCGCAAGCAGAAGCGGTTGCTGATGTGATTAATGCGTCGACTTCAGAGGCCGCAAGAAGTGCGATGCGTTCTTTATCAGGCGAGTTTTCAAATCGGATTAATACATTACTTGAGCGCTTGATTGAACTCAGAATGTTTGTAGAAGCTTGTTTAGATTTTCCCGAGGAAGAAATTGATTTTATTTCTCAGGGAAACGTGAAGCAAAAAATCGAAGATGTTCAATATGCACTGGATAAAATTTATCATCAAGCTAAACAAGGGCATTTATTACGTGAAGGCCTAACAGTAGTTTTAGTCGGGCAACCTAATGTTGGTAAATCCAGCTTGATGAATCAATTGGCAGCGGATGATATTGCGATTGTGACTTCGGTT
>JBMSSY010000152.1:0-2993 GCA_049424605.1 Candidatus Methylopumilus sp. | reverse complement strand
AACGCGCCTGGGTTTTGTCAGTGCTGCCATCGTTCACGTAAATAATCTCATGAGTGACGCCTTTAAGCGCTGCATCAATTTCAGCAATTAAGGGCGCGACATTGTCCTGCTCGTTACGCACGGGCACCACTACTGAAAGTTTTTTGGGTGGGGTAAATTTCGTCATGAAATTAGCTTAACCTTTTCAAATCAAATCACCAAGGTGATTAAAAACTGCTATCTGGTGGCTGGCACAATAATCTTGCCATCCTTCAACGTCTGTCCAAGCACTTAAAAATACAAAATCTAATCCAGCTTTAGTCGAGGCTTGATGGTCATATACACTATCACCAATAAACAAGGCTGGCTGAGTAATATGGCCTAGACTGAGCTCGCGCGCCAAAATCGTCTGTTTATTATCTGGGCTACCAAAAATCCCCGCCGCAAATAAGCCATCAATCTCGCGTTGCTTAAATATCTCTCGCAGCTCTGCTTGGTCGCCGCCTGAAATAATCATCCATGCGGCGTGAGTATTGGCGGCGCGCACTTTGCTTAAATCAGCAGAAATTTCACAATCGGTCAGTAAACGCTTAACCTCTGCGGTAAAGGTCTGCAACAAAGTTTGCATGGCCTGCTCGGTCACTGGCTGCTGCATAATCTCACTCAAGAAATATGCAAATTTTGGGTAGCGCGAAATACCCCCTAGCATGACATGATGATCAACCAAAGCCTGTGCCTGAGACTGACTCGCGCCAAACTTAATGGCCACATCGTAATAGGCACGTATTTTGAGCTGATTAGAGTTCAGCACCACGCCATCACAATCAAAGACCAGCGTCTTATATTCCGCTAATGGGCGCATTACTTAAGGCACTTTACAAAAAATCAAAAACCTATATTCAGCAAACATGCCAAATATAGGTTCAAATGTGAGCGTCAAAATAGTAATTTTAAGCAGGCTTAATCGCGCTAGCTTCTTTGGCTAATTTTGTGATGTGCGCCCAATCACCACGCGCTACCGCATCCGCTGGCGTTAACCATGTACCGCCACAAACGACAACGTTAGGTAATGATAGGAATTGTGGCGCTGACTCAACCGTGACACCACCTGTTGGGCAGAATTTCACATCGCCGAATGGGCCAGCAAAGCCTTTAAGTAAATTAATACCGCCAACAGCAACCGCTGGGAATAGCTTTAAGAAGTAGTAATCATCGGCATTTGCCATCATGATTTCAGAGCCTGTAGAAACGCCAGGCAACAATGGCAAACCAATTTGACGGGCAAATTGACCGAGTTCACTGGTGTAGCCTGGGCTCACCGCAAATTGACAACCAGCATCTTTAGACGCTTGCGCGTCTTTGTTATTACGCACCGTACCTGAACCTAAAATTGCCTCAGGCACCGCTTTAGCAATGGCTTCCATGCCAGCTAAAGCGCATGAAGTACGCAAAGTCACTTCTAGCACTCTAATACCACCTTCAAGCAAAGCCTCCGCCATCGGTACCGCATCTTCAACACGGTTAATCACAATCACTGGAATAACGGGGCCTTGTTTTGCTAAATCTAATGTATTCATTTTTATCTACTTTTAGTTTTTAATTAATAATCTTTATGAGTGCTTACAACCAAGTGACTGCGCCCTCTTCAGCCGTTAATACGTTATTACGCATACCGCCAAACAACTCGCGCCCCATGCCGTGTGAATTGGCAAAGCGTTTTGAATCACTCAATTCTTCAATCTGGCGTGCTTTCCAAGTATCTTCATCCACCAAAGCGTTCAAGGTGCCAGCAATCACGTTCAAGCGAATAATGTCACCTGTACGAATTTTGCCAATCGCACCGCCCGCAGAAGCCTCTGGTGATAAATGGATAGCCGCAGGCACTTTACCTGATGCGCCACTCATACGACCATCAGTCACAATCGCCACTTTAAAACCCTTGCCTTGCAGCACGGATAAAGGCGGCGTTAATTTATGCAGCTCTGGCATACCGTTTGCCTTAGGGCCTTGATAACGAACAACGGCTACAAAGTCTTTTTCTAATTCACCACGTTCAAATGCAGCCAATAATTCTTCTTGCGCATCAAACACCACTGCTGGCGCTTCGATAATATGGCGGTCTTCAGGCACAGCTGAACTTTTAATGACTGAACGACCAAGATTGCCCTGTAATAAGAGCAAGCCGCCAGAGGCGCTGAAAGGTTTAGACGCTGTGCGCAAAATGGTTTCATCTGGGCTTTCTTTAGGTAACTCAACCCAACTCAAGCTCTTGCCATCAGTCTGTGGTTTTTTACAGTAGTCGCGCAAGCCGCCAATCACCACTGATTGAACATCTTCATGCATGTAACCACCTTCAACCAACTCACGAATTACAAATGATGGACCACCTGCATCTTGGAATTGGTTAACGTCTGCTTTACCGTTTGGATAAACACGCGCCAACAATGGTGTGTTTTTAGAAAGCTTATTAAAGTCTGCCCAGTCGATGATGATGCCTGCCGCACGCGCCACCGCCACCCAGTGAATACAATGGTTGGTGCTGCCGCCAGTTGCCAGCAAAGCCACAATCGCGTTAACAATCACGCGCTCATCCACCATCTTGCCGATAGGCATATAACGGTTTTGATAGGTGTTTTCTAACACCACACGAACAGATTCACGCGTTAAGCAAGCACGCAAAGGATCGTTAGGGTGAACAAATGCAGCGCCTGGCACATGTAAGCCCATGGCTTCTAGCAACATCTGATTACTATTTGCCGTGCCGTAAAACGTGCAAGTGCCTGCGCCATGATAGGCGGCAGACTCAGAAGCCAATAATTCTGGACGACCAACCAAGCCCTCAGCAAATTTTTCACGTACTTTAGATTTTTCAGTATTGTCCAAGCCCGTGCTCATTGGGCCAGATGGCACAAATACACATGGCAAATGACCAAACTGCAAAGCACCGATCAATAAACCTGGCACAATTTTATCGCACACACCAAGTAATAATGCGGCATCAAACACATCATGTG
>JBMSSY010000151.1:0-3095 GCA_049424605.1 Candidatus Methylopumilus sp. | reverse complement strand
AAATCTGGCGTGGTGGTTGTATTATTCGCGCACGTTTCTTGCAAAAAATCACTGATGCTTATGCGCTTGATTCACGCTTGAAAAACTTGATGTTAGATCCATACTTCACTCAAGCCATGAATGATGGTCAAGCTGGCTGGCGTAAAGTGATTGCCTTGGCGGTGACTAACGGTATTCCAGCGCAAGGCTTCTGCGCAGCTTTGTCATATTATGACGCTTACCGTAGTGCAGTGTTGCCAGCTAATTTATTACAAGCACAGCGCGATTACTTTGGTGCACATACTTATGAGCGTGTTGACCAACCGCGTGGTCAGTTCTACCACTTGGATTGGCCAGAAGCGGGTCGTCCACAGTACGAAATTTAAGCTAAGTTTTTAGCTTAAAGTCATTCAATTGACTTAAACAAAAAAGGCACAGCGTTCGCTGTGCCTTTTTTATTAGCTTCTGCCCTTGAGCATTTAAGCGCTGATGTAATTTAAGGGCTCACATAAGCTTTTAGACCTAAGGCTCTAATCTGATCAGCAACGCCTTCTAGCCACTCAGCAGAGAGTCGGCTTAAGCGCGGCGCTTCGGCTTGCATAGAGGGTCTTGCCAGCCCGTATAAATGCACGCCTTTAATCTGCTGCGATACTTCTTTAAGTAAGGCGATATAAGCGGCTACTTCAGCCTCTGTTGGGGGGGCGCCATCTATCGCGACCATGCAGGTTTGGATAAAGGTCGGGCAAGCTTGGGCGCAGGCTTTGATGCGTTTAATTACGCTAGCAATATTAAGATTCACATCATTGATTTTTGCCACGCCCTCCGCAGTGCCAGCATCCGCTTTAAACCAGACTTCGCCATTGATTTTGGCAAGCTGCTGCATGCTGGCTAACACCTGCGGTTTATCCATCAGGCTGCCGTTGGTAATCAGACGAACTTTGATTGGGTGCGCGTGTGCTGGGTTGAGCAAATCAAACTGATGCAAAAGTTTTTCAACAATTTTGAGGACTTCTGGAAATTCTTTTGCGCTGGTGGGTTCGCCGTTACCTGAAAAAGCAATGTCTTGTAGCTGGCGGTCACCTTCAGCCACATAGCGTTGCATAAAGTCGCCATGCACAATGTACTCAAGAAAATCATGTAGTTCTTTTTCGAGTAGCGCTAGATTGATGGGCGGCGGCGTACCTCGGCTAAGATTGGGGACTTGGCAATACAGGCAACGCCAATTGCAAGCGTTGTTGGTATTGAGATTAATGCCAATTGAAACGCCCCCCGCACGCCTTGAAACAACGGGATATATATAGGTTAAACCGCTGACATCTCGATTATGATCTTCAACAGTCAGGTATTGATGTTCACTCATTTAAACACAAGCTTGGCAAGATTGCGGATTGAGAATTTTCTTCAACTCATCAGGCGCTAAGATTTTCACGTAGCGTTGTTTAACCTCAATAATGCCATCATCGCTTAACTTGGAAAAAGTGCGGCTAATGGTTTCTAATTTAAGGCCAAGGTAGCTGCCAATTTCTTCACGGGTCATGCGTAAAATCATTTCGGATTGTGAAAACCCACGGGCATGTAGACGATGGACTAAATTGAGTAAGAACGCGGCAAGACGTTCTTCAGCACGCATATTGCCTAACATCATCATCACGCCATTTTCACGCACGATTTCTCGGCTCATCACTTTATGAACATGGCGTTGCAATACTGGAAACTCGCGTGAAAGATCTTCCAAGTTGGCAAACGGCATTACGCAGACTTCAGCATCTTCTAGCGCAATTGCGTTGCAGCTATGGTGGTCAGTTACGATACCGTCTAGCCCGATGATTTCGCCTGCCATTTGAAATCCAGTGACCTGCTCACGACCATCTTCGTTAGAAATACAGGTTTTGAAGAAGCCAGTACGAATGGCATAAAGTGAGGTAAAAGCATCGCCATTGCTGAACAACATTTTGCCTTGCTTGACTTGTCGCCTTGTTGCGACCACTTCGTCTAGCCTTTTTAAATCTGAGGGCTCAATGCCGATAGGCATACAAAGCTCACGCAGATTGCAGTTGGAACAGGCTACTTTAAAACTGTTGTCGGTCATATAGTTTGATGTGAATGGTCTAGCTCGTAAGCATACCGCGATAAGCGACTGACGGGTAGATGTTGAATATGAAGCTTTTTTTATTTTGCTGGAGATTTTGGCACTTTTCAAGCGCTTAAAGCTTGTTAATTATTTGATTTATATCAAGGAGCTTTGTATGCCAAGCTGGCAAAGTACACACTCGTTAAAAATTGTAAAAGTAGGAAACTAGTCATGTCTGTCATCTCATTTACAGAAAGCGCCCAGCAAGCAAGTACACAAAGTGAAGCGGATGCTTTAAATGAAATCACCCCTGAGATGTTACAGAAATACGATGTGGCTGGGCCGCGTTATACCTCTTACCCAACCGCAGACCGTTTTGTCGATGCTTTTGGTGTTGAAGAGTACCAACAGGCTTTAGATAAAAGGCGGCATGGCGGCATGGCTTTGCCTTTGTCTATTTACGTGCATGTGCCGTTTTGTGAGTCGCTATGCTTTTATTGCGCGTGCAACAAAATTATTACCAAACGTCATGAGCGCGGCACTGAGTATTTAGAATATTTGCGTCGTGAGATTGATTTGCATGTGCAGCATTTAGGCAAAGGGCAGACCATTAGCCAACTGCACTTAGGCGGCGGCTCTCCTACCTTTTTTGATGACGAAGAGCTGACGCAGCTCATGGAGATGATTAAGCGTAACTTTGTGCTTGCGCCAAATGGCGAGTATTCGATTGAAATTGATCCTCGCACGGTGAATGAAAAGCGCTTAGCACATCTTGCCGATTTAGGTTTTAACCGCTTGAGTTTTGGCGTGCAGGATTTTGACCCAGAAGTGCAAAAAGCAGTCCACCGTATCCAGCCAGCAGAGCAGGTGTTTGATTTAGTCGGTAGCGCCAGAAATTTAGGCTTTGATTCGGTTAACGTGGATTTAATCTACGGTTTGCCAAAACAAACGCCTACTTCATTTGCCCGAACTTTACAGCAAGTGGCAACGCTTAGGCCTGAACGTATCGCACTTTATGCCTATGCGCATTTGCCTGAACGCTTTA
>JBMSSY010000150.1:0-3180 GCA_049424605.1 Candidatus Methylopumilus sp. | reverse complement strand
CGCAGTAATTTGGTATGGGTGATTGATTTAAATAAAGATGAAAAAATCGAAGAAATCAAACTAGACCTCAAAACAGCAGGCGTTCAGTTTGATGACATCACCGACTACTACGCCGCATATACTGGTATTAAAGGTGAAGAGCTTGCGGTGTTAGACGTGGATCACAAAGCGGTATTGGTGTTTGATATTAAAGGTAAGTTTATTGGTAAAAGCAGCTTGCCCAGCACCTTAAAACTGCGTGCGCAAAACCATATTGCTGGCTTGGGTTATACCAACGGCTTATTCTTTGTTTACCACGAACCAGAAGGTGAATTTGGTACATTTTACGGATTTAAAGTGTCAGATTTAGCAAAGTAATTTTTTAATCCAGTAATTTACTAAAACAGTAATTTGCTAAAACAGCCGCATAAAAAAACCGCCCGAAGGCGGTTTTTTTATTTAAGTCATGATACTTATCGAAGTACCTTAATGACTAAGCAAGATTACTTGCCAAGCGCACCCGCAAGTTTGCCTGATACCAAACCAAACACAGCGCCAAGCACTGATGATAAGGCAACCAATAATACTGGATTGGTCAAATCAGTGGCTGTTACGCTACCTGCATTTGCAGTTTGTAGTGCGTAAGCCGCAGTTGCCGCATAGCCATATACGTTAGCTGGCACACAAGAAAGAAGATCAACGTTTGCAACAATCACTAAGAAAAAGACGGTAACCGCGATGTACACTGCTGGGCCGACTGGTGCACCTAAACCCAATGGATTTAAGCCTACCAAGTACAAAGCGATACCAGCGATAACAGCGCCGTAAACCATCCCTGCGATTGTTTTTTGTAATGCAGCATTGTCGCCGCCAGTGTGGAAGAAAGCGCCCCAAGCGATAAAACCAGCCCAAACTAAAACGGAACCAGCTAATGGGCCTAATGCTAGAAACGCCCATAGACCACCAAGTAAAGCGATACTTACAGATAATGCAGTTACTTTAGACATACTTATCTCCTCTAGTTGTACTTCTATTTTTACTTCTAGTTATAAATAGAACAGCTATAGCGACAGGTGCAAAAGCGTTTATTTCGTTGAAGTGCTAGTGCACCATCAAAACCGCTGATTGGCATACTAGTACGAAAAAGCGTGAGATGTAAACCATTTGTATAAAAAAAGTAACTGGATGTTGGCCTAAAAACAGCCGCTAAGGCGCGTAACTCCAATAACGACGCCATGCGCCGACTACGGCATTGGGATATTGCGCTTGTCCCAAACTACCATTGTATCGACCCAAAGCACGGTATAAATCGCCATGCTCAAGGTCTAAATAATGCCTTAAAATCGTACAGCCATAACGCAAATTGAGCCGTAAATGAAACAAATCGTGCTCAGGCGCGCCTATGCTAGTTACCCAAAACGGCATCACCTGCATAAAGCCGCGCGCGCCCACCGCCGAAACCGCGTATTTTTTAAACCCACTTTCCACCTGAATCAAGCCTAACACCAACTGCGGATCTAAGCCTGCGCGCGTGGCTTCATAGTGCACAGTGCGTAAGAAGTCCTCACGCATGGCTTGGTCTGGCATACGACTTTTAAGGCGTTCAGACATGGCAGTCAGCCATTTTTGGGCTGCGATTTCATCGCTAAAAAACAGCTTAGGCACAGCGCTATCGCTGATGGATTTTTGCATCAAAGCTTTGACGCTATTAGAAAGAGACTCTTCCTGCTGAGCCCCCGCAAAGGCAACATTGGCGGCTAACACCAAGCTGAGCATCAGAGCATAAATACACAAACGCTTTTGCATGGTGTGCCTAGTCTGATTAACTTAATGCTTGGGTGATAAATCCAAGCACATCATTGAGCGGAATAGCTTGCGCTTCAGTCGAGGTGCGCGCTTGGTATTCCACTTGGTTTTCTTTTAAACCACGGTCACCAATCACAATGCGATGCGGAATGCCGATAAGCTCCATCTCGGCAAACATCACGCCAGGGCGTTCACCACGGTCATCCAGCAACACATCGACACCAGCGGCTAGCAAGTCATGATAAAGCTTGTTGGCGGCCTCTTTGACCGCTTCGCTCTTATCCATGCCTATCGGCGCAATCGCCACTTGGAAAGGCGCAAGACTGGTTGGAAACACTATGCCGCGCTCATCGTTACCTTGCTCTATCGCAGCGCCCACAATACGAGATACGCCTATGCCGTAACAACCCATTTCCATCACTTGGGTTTGGCCTTGCTCATCAAGATAAGTCGCGTTCATGGCTTGTGCGTATTTAGTGCGCAATTGGAAAATATGACCGACTTCAATGCCGCGGCACAAGGCCAACACGCCCTTGCCATCAGGGCTGGCATCGCCATCTACCACATTACGAATATCTGCCACCAAGCTAGGCTCTGGCAAATCGCGCCCAAAGTTCACGCCTGACAAATGCAATTTTGCTTGGTTTGCGCCGCAAATAAAATCGCTCATCGTAGCCACTGTGCGGTCTGCAATCACCGTTACATGGGCGCCGACTTTCACAGGGCCGATAAAGCCAGGAGGACAATCATTTAAGTTTGCACGCACTTCTTCGGGCGTAGCAAAACGGAAATCCGCCAAGCCTGCTAATTTACCCACTTTAATTTCATTTAAGCTGTGATCGCCACGCAGCAAAAGCAAGTAGAACTTATCATTCGCCATTAACGCGATTGCTTTCACTGTGCGTTGCAAGCTCACGCCCAACAACTCTGCCACTGCTTCACAAGTGGTTTGCTTAGGCGTTTCTACCAGTTTCATTTGCTCAGTCGCGGCTGCACGTGGTGGGCTTGGCGCCAAAGCCTCTGCCAACTCCACGTTAGCCGCGTAATCTGAATTTGGGCAATACGCCAAACCATCTTCACCTGAATCAGCCAGCACATGAAACTCATGCGAACCGTCACCACCAATGGCGCCAGTATCGGCACGCACCGCGCGGAACTCCAAGCCCAAACGGGTAAACACATTGGAGTAAGCCTGATACATACGCTCATAAGTTTGCTCAAGCGAAGCTAAATTCGTGTGAAAAGAATAGGCATCTTTCATCATAAATTCACGGGCGCGCATTACCCCAAAACGTGGACGAATCTCATCACGGAATTTGGTTTGCACTTGGTAAAAATTCAGCGGCAATTGCTTGTAGCTCTTAATCTCACGGCGGGCGATATCGGTAATCACCT
>JBMSSY010000149.1:0-3187 GCA_049424605.1 Candidatus Methylopumilus sp. | reverse complement strand
TGGGCATTAAAGTAGATTTAGTCGAGGCGGTGGCTTTTGCGTGGCTGGCTCGCCAAACAATGCTGAACGCGCCAGGCAATCTACCCGAAGTTACAGGCGCAAAAGGCTCGCGCGTACTAGGCGCAATTTATGCTAGGTAAATAGTGCCATATTAATTTTAAGAATAAACAGAGATGAACAAACCAACTAAAGTAACCCTTTCTTTCGATAACGGCAGCGAGCCAATCGAGTTGCCTATTCTTTCAGGTAATTTAGGCGTCGATGTCATTGATATTCGCACACTTGGGAAACACGGCGTATTTACTTACGATCCTGGCTTCTTATCGACTGCTTCATGCAGCTCAGATATCACCTTCATCGATGGTGAAAAAGGCTTGCTTTACTATCGCGGCTACCCAATTGAGCAGCTAGCAACACATTGTGATTTCTTAGAAGTCTCTTATTTGTTGATGCATGGTGAATTGCCAACAGCCGAACAAAGAAGCGCTTTCACGGATACAGTACATCAACATACTATGTTGCATGACCAGCTCACCAAAGTCTTTAGTGGCTTCAGACGTGATGCTCATCCGATGGCTGTTATGGTTGGCGTAGTTGGCTCAATGTCCGCTTTTTATGGTGAGTCTTCTGATATTCACGATCAAAAGATGCGAGAAATTACGGCTTATCGTTTATTAGCAAAACTGCCAACAATCGCAGCATGGAGTTACAAATATAACGTTGGCGAGCCTTTTATGTACCCACAAAATAAATTGGATTACGCAGCCAACTTTATGCACATGATGTTTGCAACACCTTGTGAAGAATACGTACCAAATCCAATTCTAGCGAAAGCATTTGAGCGTATTTTAATTTTGCATGCTGACCATGAGCAAAATGCATCAACATCAACTGTTCGGTTAGCTGGCTCTAGCGGTGCTAACCCGTTCGCATGTATTTCTGCAGGCATTGCCTCACTTTGGGGTCCTGCACACGGCGGAGCAAACGAAGCCACCCTTAAAATGCTTGAAGAAATTGGTGATGTCAGCAGAATTGGTGAATTTATTAAACGTGCAAAAGATAAATCTGATCCATTCCGCTTGATGGGTTTTGGTCATCGCGTTTATCGCAACATGGACCCTCGGGCTTCAATCATGCGTGAAACCTGCCACCAAGTGCTAGATGAGCTCGGCTTACATGATGACCCAATGTTTAAACTTGCATTGGAATTAGAAAAAATTGCACTGGAAGATGAATACTTTGTCAGTCGCCGTTTATATCCAAACGTCGACTTCTATTCTGGCATCGTAATGCGCGCGATGGGTATTCCAAATTCAATGTTCACAGCGATTTTTGCAATGGCGAGAACTGCTGGTTGGGTTGCCCAATGGAGTGAAATGATTTCTGACCCTGAAGGAAAAATTGGCCGCCCACGCCAACTTTACACAGGACAAACAAGACGCGAGTTTGTACCCATTAATCAACGTTAAGTTGACGACCATAATAAAAAAGGCGCTTTAAGCGCCTTTTTTATTACATGTACCGATAGAAAATTAAGCTGAAAACGAAGAGCCGCAACCACAAGTAGTCGTTGCGTTCGGATTACGAATCACAAACTGCGAACCTTGTAAGCTATCTTGATAGTCGATTTCTGCACCCATCAAATATTGCAAACTCATAGGATCAATTAACAAAGTGACTGAATCGCGCTCCACTTGCGTATCGTCTTCATTCACGGTTTCTTCAAAAGTAAAACCGTATTGAAAACCTGAACAGCCGCCACCGCTCACAAAAACACGCAACTTCAAATCAGGCGAGCCTTCTTCCTCAATTAACTCTTTTACTTTTTTTGCCGCGTTATCGGTAAAGACTAACGGTGCTGGCATTTCAGTGACTGCATTCATCTCTCACTCCTTAATAATAACCTGTTGCTATTTAGTCTATCGACTAGCACTAAAAGTTGCGCATCGCTTATCCGTGCACAATACTTGATTGAATTACTCTACTATACACTACAAAATTACGGCAATAAAGGTACAACATTCAAACCTAAGCCTTCAGCCCATCCAAACATGATATTCATATTTTGCACGGCTTGGCCTGCGGCGCCTTTGACCAAATTATCAATCACCGACAAAATCACCACAGTATCACCGCCCTGTGGTTGATGCACAGCAATTCTACATTGGTTAGAACCCCGCACAGAGCGCGTTTCTGGATGGCTGCCTTTAGGCATCACATCAACAAATGCTTCTCCGCTGTATCTATCTTCAAACAACTGTTGCAAATCTACAGACTTGGTCAATTTTGCATACAAAGTCGCATGAATGCCACGAATCATTGGTAATAAGTGTGGGGTAAATGTTAACCCTACTTGCTTATTCGCCATCATCGCTAAACCTTGGCTAATCTCAGGCAAATGCCGATGGCCTGCAACACCATAAGCTTTAAAATTATCACCAGCCTCTGCCAACAGTGCATGGACTTCTGCCTTGCGCCCTGCGCCGCTCACGCCAGATTTTGCGTCGGCAATAAGGTAGGTGGGGTCAATCACGCCAGATTCAAGTAGCGGCATAAAACCAAGCTGCACCGCTGTAGGGTAACAGCCTGGATTGGCGACTAATTGCGCGTTTTTAATTTTTTCACGATTAATTTCTGGCAAACCATAAACGGCTTCAGCAATCAAATCGGGACAGGCATGTGTCATACCATACCATTTCTCCCAAGTCGCCACGTCTTTAATTCTAAAGTCAGCCGCTAAATCAATGACTCTCACCTTGTTGGCGAGCAACGCTCTGGTTTGCTGCATGGCGATACCGTTAGGCGTAGCAAAAAACACCAAATCACAAATAGATAAATCCACTTGGGCTGGATCGGAAAATTTCAAACTCACATATCCACGTAAGCTTGGGAACATATCCGCCACCGCCATGCCAGCTTCACCACGAGAAGTAATCACTGCCAACTCGACATGCGGATGTATTGCTAATAAACGTAGCAACTCAACACCCGTGTAGCCTGTGCCGCCAACAATCCCTACTTTGATTTTATCCATCGTTCAAACCATTCTTAAAATTCGTTTGGCTATTCTGGTAGCCAGCAAACAGCATAGTAACAAAAAGCACAGACACAAAACAAAAAAGCCGCAATGACGCGGCTTTTTTTGCTGAACGCTAAAAAATTAACGTTTAGAGAATTGTTTACGACG
>JBMSSY010000148.1:0-3202 GCA_049424605.1 Candidatus Methylopumilus sp. | reverse complement strand
CTGCACGGCTTGATGGATTAATCTCGCTTGTGGATTTTCAGCATGAATGGAAAAATATTGCGCCATTTTAGTGTATCTCTAATTCAATACCCTGCACTTCAGGCCAATCATGCCAGACAGGCACACATTGGCTAGGCAAGCTGGGTAAGCGCCCCATCTCAATATAAGTTTGGCCTTTGCCATGGTAATCAGAGCCCATGGAGGAGGCTAAATCAAACTGTTTAGCCATATGGGCAAAGGTTTGATATTGATCCACGCTATGACTGCCTGTGACCACTTCTATCGCCGCACCACCCAGCGCGCGAAACTCGTGCATCAGCTCTAACATGGTGACGCGACCCAAGTCATAACGACCAGGATGGGCAATCACGGCCACCCCACCGCTGCCAATAATCCAAGCCATCGCATCTTCCAAACTCGCCCACTGATGCTCAAAATAGCCAGGCTTACCTTTGACCAAATAGTGCTTAAATACCGCTTTGGTGTCTTTGGCATAACCTTGTTCAATCAAAAAGCGGGCAAAATGGGTGCGGCTGATAATGCCGCCTTTGCTATGCGCATAAGCGCCTTCGAGTACGCCATGTATGCCTATTTTTTCTAAAGCGTGTGCCATGCCTTCAGCACGAGTATGGCGGCCTGCACGAATGCTAGCCAGCCCCTCCAGCAGAGGAGGATATTCAGGATTGATTTTTAAACCAACAATATGCACGGTGCGGCGGAGCCAGGTGACCGAAATTTCAACCCCGGCAATAAACTGTATACCATGCGTTTGCGCCACAGCTCTTGCGGTAGACAAGCCCGTCACATCATCGTGGTCAGTCAAAGCCAATACACGCACGCCTTGTTCGGCGGCATGATGTACCACTTCGCTAGGCGTGAGCACCCCGTCTGAAACTGTAGAATGACAATGAAGATCGATAAGCGAGCGCATGATGGATGCTAAATATGTCTAAAATGGTTGGGCTAACATGATCAATAAAAAGTTGCCTTGTCAGGCATCACACATCATAGCAAAATACAGGTCTGACCGACACATAAAGTGGCATCCAGCCAAACAACCTTTTACTGAAAGCTGTACATGAAGTTTTTATTTGATTTATTCCCCGTCATCTTATTTTTTATAACGCTAAAAATAGCAGAAAAAACCGCCTCATCCAGCTTGGTTTTAGCAAAAATCCTTAGCAGTATTGGCTTTGCAACGCTGGTAAAACCTAGCTTAGTGCCTATTATGTTAGCAACCGTTGCCGTTATTATCGCTAGCATCATTCAAATTATTTGGGCAAAGCTTCATTATAGAAAAGTGGACAACACTTTATGGCTCAGCGCCTTATTGGTGGTGGTATTGGGTGGACTGACGCTGTATTTCCAAAACGATGCTTTTATCAAATGGAAACCTACTTTGCTTTACTGGACTTTTGCGGCGGTGCTGATAGGCGCCAATCTTTTTGCCAAAAAGAACATCATCAAAACCATGATGGGTAAAGAGATTGCCTTACCTGAACCCATTTGGAATAAACTTAATTTGGCTTGGGCCATCTTTTTTGCCAGCTTAGGTGTGCTCAACCTATATGTGGCCTTCCATTACTCGATAGACATTTGGGCAAGCTTTAAGCTTTTTGGCACCATGGGCTTGATGTTTATATTCGTCATTGCCCAAAGCTTGGCCATCAGCAAATATGTTAGCCATGAGGACAAACAATAATGTGGTACGCCATCGTCACCGAAGACAGCCCGAATAGCTTAGATAAACGCTTGGCACATCGCCCTGCACATTTAGCAAGACTGACCGCACTGCAAGCAGCAGGCCGCTTATTACTGGCAGGCCCTTTTCCAGCGATTGATAGCGTAGATCCTGGCCCCGCAGGCTATACTGGCAGCTTAATTGTGGCTGAGTTCGACACCCTTGCCGAGGCTGAAAGCTGGGCAAATGCAGACCCTTTCGTCAGCGCAGGGGTTTATGCCAGTGTCAGCGTTAAACCTTTTCGCAAAACCTTACCCGCGTAGAACAACATGAATTTAATAGAAGAAATCAACACTAGACTGCAACATCTCAAGCCCATTGAACTAGATATTCAAGACGACAGCGCTTTACATGCTGGGCATAAGGGCAATGGTGGTGGCGGTCATTTTACCATCAGGATAGTCAGCGCCGATTTTAACGGCAAGTCGCAAGTGGCGCGTCACCGCGCGATTTATCAACTGATGGGCGAACTCATGCCCAAACAAGTTCATGCGCTCAGCATACACGCTATCGCCAGCAACGAATAAACCCTATAATATTGCCAAATCAACAAGTTCATACTCATATTTAAACCTAAGGACCTTGCATGAAAATCTCTAGAAACACTCTTTTACTCCTTGCTAGCTTGAGCTTCAGCGCATCAGCGTTTGCAGCCGATGCGATAGCAACAGTTAATGGCAAACCAATCAAACAATCACTGTTTGATTTCATCGTTAAAGATGCCACAGACCATGGTCAAAAAGTTGATGACAATGTACGCGATGTCATTATGTCTAAATTGATTAGTAGTGAACTGGTATTACAAGAAGCGCAAAAATCTGGTCTTGATAAAAAACCTGACTATCTGGCAAAAGAAGAGTTAACCCGCCGTGAGTTATTGGTGAACACTTATATCCAAGACTATATGAAGAACCACCCTGTGAGCGAAGCTGACACTAAAGCGGCTTACGAAAAATTCAAAACCGAATTAGGCGATAAAGAATATAACGCACGCCATATCTTGCTAAGCTCAGAAGCGGAAGCTAAAGATGTGATCGCGCAACTCAACAAAGGCGGCGATTTTTCAAAAATCGCTAAAGAAAAATCAAAAGACCCAGGTTCTAAAGATAAAGCTGGCGACTTAGGCTGGTTCTCATTAGGCGGCATGGTAAAACCATTTGGCGATGCCGTGGCTAAGCTTGCAAAAGGCAGCATCACTACTGAACCTGTGCAAACGCAATTCGGCTGGCATGTCATTAAGCTTGATGACGTGCGCGAAATGAAAGCACCGGCCTACGACAAGGTCAAAGAAAGTTTGCAAAAACAACTCGCCCAACGTCAATTAGAAAAAATGCTGACTGATTTGCGTGCTAAAGCGACGATAGTCGATAACAGCAAACCTGCGGCTAAGAAATAAATCCGACTAGATGATTAAGTCTTAAAAAAAACGGTCTGCTTGCAGGCCGTTTTTTATTGCGCACA
>JBMSSY010000147.1:0-3261 GCA_049424605.1 Candidatus Methylopumilus sp. | reverse complement strand
GCTTCACGAACACATCGCTAAAGCCAAAATCACCGTAAACTTGGTACAGCATTTGGATAAAGGTCGCCACTTCAGACTCAATCTGGCTTTCCATACAAAAAATATGTGCATCATCTTGCGTAAAGCCGCGCACACGCATCAAGCCGTGAAGCGAACCTGAAGGTTCATTGCGATGGCAGGAGCCAAACTCAGCCAAACGCAAAGGTAAATCACGATAGCTATGCAAACCGCTATTAAAAATCTGCACATGCCCTGGGCAGTTCATAGGCTTAACGGCGTAGTCGCGATTTTCAGAATGGGTAGTGAACATATTGTCACGGTAGTTTTCCCAATGGCCTGATTTTTCCCAAAGCGTTCTATCCATAATGGTTGGGGTACGCACTTCTTGATAGCCGTATTCCACAAACTTAGCACGCATGTATTGCTCTATTTCCTGCCACAGCGACCAACCACGAGGATGCCAAAACACCATACCTGGACCATCTTCTTGCATATGGAAATAATCGAGCTGTTTACCAAGTTTGCGGTGGTCACGCTTTTCGGCTTCTTCCAATTGGAACAAATAAGCATCCAAATCTTCTTTTTTAGCCCAAGCTGTGCCGTAAACACGTTGCAACATTTCGTTATTAGAATCACCGCGCCAGTAAGCGCCAGCAAGCTTCATTAATTTAAAAGCTTTTAACTTGCCCGTTGAAGGCACATGAGGCCCACGGCAAAGGTCAGTAAAGTCACCTTCGGTATACAGTGAAACTTCTTGATCCGCAGGAATCGAAGCAATAATTTCCGCTTTGTAATGCTCATTAATCGACTTGAAGTAAGCAACAGCCTCATCGCGAGGCAATACTTGACGCGTCACTGGCTCATCTTTTTTCGCCAGTTCCAGCATTTTTTTCTCAATGGCGATTAAGTCTTCGGGCGTAAACGCACGTTTATATGAAAAATCATAATAAAAGCCGTTATCAATTACTGGGCCTATGGTCACCTGTGCATCAGGAAACAAGGCTTTCACCGCATAAGCTAATAAGTGTGCGCTTGAGTGACGAATGATTTCCAATCCTTCAGCATCACGCTCAGTCACAATCGCCAAATCGGCATTCGCTTCAATTAAATATGAAGTATCCACCAAATGACCGTTCACCTTACCTGCCAATGCAGCGCGGGCTAAACCAGCGCCAATGCTTGCAGCGACTTCAGCAACGGTGACAGCGTTTTCAAAGCTACGCTCTGAGCCATCAGGCAATCGAATAATAGGCATATTTTTTGACCAATTAAGAATAAAAAAAGCCGTCAAACGGCTTTAAGAAATAAGGCGCGTATTTTGTCACATATCGCTAGATCCATCAAGGACGTAGGCTGAGTTGTTCAATCCGTCTACGCCAGCCAAACAAATATTTAGCCTTGGCTTTAAAGCCTGCGTAAATCAAGTCAACCGAATCCTCATCGCTACCGTTAATGGATCTGATACCGCACATTGGTATCAACAATCAATCAAGAAAAGGAATGTGAAATGAGTAAATTAATGGCAATTTTATTCGCTGGCATTTTTTCAGTGGTGTCTTTGAGTGCTTTAGCGGATCACAAGCCTGAGCATACTAACGCAAAGGCAGAGGCCGCTGAACCAGCTAAGGCAACGCCAGCTACACCAGCAACCCCAGCACAACCAGCAGCAAAGACTGAACCAACAAAAGAAAAGCACTCAAAAGCAGAGGAAAAGAAACAGCACGGCAAAGAAAAGAAAGCTGACGCTAAAAAAGCAAAGCACGCTAGCAAAGAGGCCGCAGAAACTGACGCTAAATAAGCGCCCTTCTAAGCCAAGTTAGCCAAAAAACAAAAGCGCCATTCAGGCGCTTTTGTTTTTACGTAGCCGCTAGCAGAGTTACCACTACTTGGCTATTTGCCCCTATTTTGCTATCGCCCCAAACACTTTCTTAATAAGGCTAGTTGAAGCGCCTAATGGATTTTTGCGTATTGCCTTCTCTTCATCAGCCATCATCAGATAAAGACCATCTAGCGCTTTTTGCGTCACATACTGATCTAAATTTGCCTGATCTTTTTGCACCAACCCAAAATTCGCCGCTGCTTGGGCAAACTGGTTATATTGCTGAGCAAGCTGCACATCGCTGGTCGCTTTTTTGACAATGGGTAGGAATTTTTCAGCCAAAGGTGCCGAGGTTGTTTTCTTAAAGTATTGAGTAGCCGCATCGTCGCCGCCAGAGAGAATAGCAGCCGCATCTTGCACACTCATTTTTTTGACTGCATCAATCAATAGCGCTTTGGCTTCTGGCACAGCCGCTTCAGCAGCCCGATTCATCTTTAAAGTCAGCTCGTCTGCTTGCTTGCCCATGCCCAACATACGCATGCCTTTTTCAATCTTTTTCATGGAACTAGGAAGTGGAATTTTGACTTTAGCATTACCAAAAAAACCATCGGTCACCCCCAACTTAGCCACAGCACTCCCTGCCGCCTGCGTTAGCGCGTCTTTAAGCCCCGCCGTTGCATCCTGATTGGATATATCAGCCAAGCCCAGTGCAAACACCGAACTTGTCAACAGGGTCAATATCATCGCAATCGTCAGTTGTCGCATCATGGTCTCCTAGATGTACTGCATGGTCTAAAAATGCTACTGATTATTCGAACTAAACACTTAAGCCGCTTAGCCAGCATAGCGCGTATTTAACATCACTATAAATTTACCACGCAAAAGATACGAATATATTTTTTTAAAATTGATGTGCGTCAATTTTAAAAAAATATAACAAGACTAGGATGACATTACTGTTAGTAATGTTACTAACAAAAAGCTAAACCTTTCACGCACATGGCATTGCCTGATGAATGTAATTAAAAAGGATGAATCATCATGAAAAAGATCTCTCTAACGCTAATACTAGCCCTATATTGTGGTGCAGTTTACGCAAATGCGCCCCCAGCAGAAAAGCTGCCTGAGGAAATTGCAGTCATTACTGATGCGCCAGCCGTACCTCCTCAAATCACTAGAAAATCACCCGCTAAAGTTATTGTGAATTTAGAGGTGAAAGAGCAAGAGGGACGATTAGCCGATGGCGTGACATATACTTTCTGGACATTTGGCGGCAAAGTGCCAGGCAAGTTCATTCGTATTCGCGAAGGCGATCAAGTTGAGTTGCATCTCAACAATCACCCAAATAATAAAATGCCACACAATATCGATTTACATGCAGTGACTGGGCAAGGCGGCGGAAAGCAAATTAATCGCTAAAGTAAAAGCTGGCGGAAGCGGCG
>JBMSSY010000146.1:0-3319 GCA_049424605.1 Candidatus Methylopumilus sp. | reverse complement strand
CTCACTGCCAATGCCAGAACCACCCTAGGCTTAGCGCCTTCAGATTTATTTATCCACCCAATTGCCCCTAAAGACACAGGCAAAGGCTATACCCTCGCGCAAAAGATGGTGGGCCGTGCTTGTGGTCTCCCTGAAGGCGTGGGCGTGCGCCCCGGTACTTACTGTGAACCGAAAGCCACCACCGTAGGTTCACAAGACACCACAGGCGGCATGACCCGTGATGAACTCAAAGAACTGGCCTGCTTAGGCTTTAGTGCTGACCTTGTAATGCAAAGCTTCTGTCATACCGCAGCTTATCCTAAGCCTGTGGATATTAAGCTACAACACAGCCTACCTGAATTTATGTCTAGCCGTGGCGGCGTATCGCTACGGCCTGGTGATGGCGTGATCCACTCATGGATTAACCGTATGATTCTGCCTGATACCGTCGGCACAGGCGGAGATTCACATACCCGCTTCCCGATTGGTATTTCATTCCCAGCAGGTTCAGGCTTAGTGGCCTTTGCTGCTGCCATGGGCGTGATGCCGCTGGATATGCCTGAGTCTGTGTTGGTGCGCTTTAAAGGTGAAATGCAGCCAGGGATTACCCTGCGTGATTTGGTCAATGCCATTCCCTATGTCGCCATTCAAGCAGGTGAACTCACCACCGATAAAAAAGGCAAAAAGAATGTCTTTAACGGCCGTGTATTAGAGATTGAAGGCTTGCCTGATTTAAAAGTAGAACAAGCGTTTGAGTTTGCTGATGCCTCTGCTGAGCGTTCGGCTAATGGCTGTACGGTAAAACTTAACAAGGCCCCCGTGATTGAATTCTTACAATCTAATATCGTGCTGATGCAGAACATGATTGATCACGGCTATGAAGATGCTCGTACACTCAAACGCCGTATTGAGGCGATGGAAGCATGGCTGGCGAATCCCACCTTGCTTGAGCCAGATGCGGATGCTGAATACGCCCACATCTTTGAGATTGATTTAAACCAAATCAAAGAGCCTTTAGTGGCTTGCCCTAACGACCCTGATGATATCAAACCACTCTCAGCGGTGCAGAACGATAAGATTGATGAAGTGTTTATCGGGAGCTGTATGACCAATATCGGTCATTACCGCGCAGCAGCGAAAGTATTGGAAGGACAAGGCGCGATTCCTACCCGTTTATGGATTGCGCCACCAACCCGTATGGATGAAGCGCAGTTACGCGATGAAGGCGTGTATTCCACCTTTGGTATTTCAGGGGCAAGAATGGAAATGCCAGGCTGTTCACTGTGTATGGGTAATCAAGCCCGTGTCGCCGACAAAGCCACGGTATTCTCCACCAGCACCCGTAACTTTGATAACCGCATGGGGCGAGATGCCCGCGTTTATCTTGGCTCGGCTGAGTTAGCGGCGGTGTGTGCCAAGCTCGGGCGTATTCCGACCACACAAGAATATCTGCAAGTGGTGGGCGATACCATCAGCGCGCATCACGCGACCATCTATCAGTACCTTAACTTTAACCTCATGCCTGAGTATCAACACAAAAAAGTGATTGGGATTCATGCTGAAGCAATCAGTTAAAACCGTTTAAATCATCACCATCATAATAAAATATCAGTGGGAGCAGGGATGAGTTCTATCGAATCAGTGATGCACGAAACGCGGCTTTTCACCCCAAGTGAAACGCTACAAGCCAATGCTGCGGTTAAAGGCATGGCGGAATATCAAGCGCTATGTAAAAAAGCCAGCGATGACTATGAAGGTTTTTGGGCGGATTTAGCGCGTGAGTTACTGGATTGGAAAAAGCCTTTTACCCAAACGCTGGACGAATCCCAAGCCCCTTTTTATCGTTGGTTTGGTGATGGTGAATTAAATGTTTCTTACAACTGCTTAGACCGTCATCTAGCAAAGCGCGCCAATAAAACCGCCATTATTTTCGAGGCGGATGATGGCACGGTAAGCCATGTGACTTATCAAGATTTATATCATCGTGTTTGCCAACTTGCCAACGGCCTAAAATCACTCAAGCTCAATACAGGTGACCGCGTCATTATTTATTTAGCCATGGGCGTTGAAGCGATAGTTGCGATGCAAGCATGCGCCAGACTAGGCTTGACGCATTCTGTGGTATTTGGCGGATTTTCATCCAAAAGCCTGCAAGAGCGTATTCAAGACACAGGCGCTAGAGTTGTAATCACTGCTGACGGACAATTTCGCGGCGGCAAAGCGCTGCCTTTAAAATCTGCTGTCGATGAAGCACTGGCAATGCCAGGCTGCGAAAGCGTTGAAAAAGTAATTGTCTATCAACGCACTGGGTTGCCCATAGACTTAAACCCCCGTGATATTTGGTGGGATGATTTAATTGCAGGACAAGCCAATAGCTGTGAGCCTGTGTATGTGAACGCTGAGCATCCGCTATTTTTGCTTTATACCTCAGGCTCTACTGGCAAACCCAAAGGCGTGCAACACGCATCTGCTGGCTATTTACTGCACGCCATGAATACCATGCGCTGGACGTTTGATGCTAATGACAATGATGTATTTTGGTGTACTGCCGATGTGGGCTGGATTACAGGTCATAGCTATGTGGCCTATGGGCCTTTAGCATTAGGCGTCACGCAAGTGGTATTTGAAGGCGTGCCCACTTATCCAGATGCAAGCCGTTTTTGGCGCATGATTAACGCGCATCAAGTTAGCATTTTTTACACCGCCCCAACTGCGATTCGCTCATTGATTAAATCATCAAGCACGCATCCAGAACTGCATCCTAAAAACTTTGATTTATCCAGCCTGCGCTTATTGGGCTCGGTTGGTGAGCCTATTAATCCTGAAGCTTGGATGTGGTATTACCAAGCAGTAGGCAATAGCAACTGCCCAATTATGGATACCTTTTGGCA
The DNA here is from genome assembly GCA_049424605.1 of Candidatus Methylopumilus sp. GTDB lineage: Bacteria > Pseudomonadota > Gammaproteobacteria > Burkholderiales > Methylophilaceae > Methylopumilus_A. The sequence continues at coordinate 449 of JBMSSY010000146.1, read as the reverse complement.
AACCGAAAGACGTAAAAATACCGACCTTGGCTGAGCGAAATCATTACCATCATTTTGTGGATGCGTGTTTGGGAGGCGAGAAAACCGAGTCACACTTTGCACAATCGGGACCTATGGCGGAAGCGGTATTGTTGGGAACGATCGCGATTCGCGTACCGGACCAATTGCTAACTTGGGATTCAGCCAAAATGAAATTCCCTAATTATCCAGCGGCGGAAAAGTTTTTAAAGAGAACCTATCGGAAAGGTTGGGAAGTCAAAGGATTTTAAACAGATTTTGGTTCTAACATGAGAGTATTCCTGCTCCTGGTATTAATTTTATGTTGATGCCTGTATATTGGGATATTCAAAAAATTCAAGCTATTGAATTTAATGACCAAGTAAGAAAATCAGCATTAAGCTTTGATTTAGTTAACAATCAATTTCGAATATTCCCTATCCCTACAGATA
>JBMSSY010000145.1:0-3370 GCA_049424605.1 Candidatus Methylopumilus sp. | reverse complement strand
AAAAACTTGGTTTGTCTCTAGGAACCGTTCAAAAAATGGTGGAAACGGGCACTTTGGAGGCTTGGAAAACAACGGGCGGACATAGACGCGTGATGGCAAGTTCTGTGACGAGTTATATGAATGCAAGACATTCTAACGTGCGTTCTGCACGCAACCAGCCACTCTCTATTTTGGTGGTTGAGGATGATGAAGCAATACAAAAGCTTTATGCATTGAATGTGGCTGAATGGGGGCTGGATCTTAATCTGCAAATGGTCAGCGATGGATTGACAGCTCTACTTCATATTGCCAAGCATCATCCTGATTTGGTGATTACTGATTTGCGTATGCCAGGCTTAGATGGTTTTGACATGATACATACGCTACACAATGATCCAGGTTTTGGTGAAATGGATATTGTGGTGGTGACGGGAATGCACAAAGGTCAAATTGCAGCGCGTGGCGGCTTGCCTAAGGGAATGACAGTGTTATCTAAGCCCATCTCGTTTCCAACCTTGGAAGGCTATGTGAAGGCCAAAGAGGCGGCTAGAGCAAAACTTCTTTAGTTCTGATAGTCATCTATAATTAGTCAGCCCCAAATAAGTCTCGTGTGAAAACCTTTTGCTTTACGTTTAACAGCTCGTCTGTCATCCGATTGGTAATAATCACGTCAGCTTTTTCTTTAAAGGCATTGAGGTCAGCGTAGACCTTAGAATTAAAAAACTCAGCATCTTTAAGCTCAGGCTCATAAACAATCACTTCAATTCCCTTGGCTTTTATCCGCTTCATCACGCCTTGAATGCTTGAAGCTCTAAAGTTGTCTGAACCGCTTTTCATAATCAGCCGATATACCCCGACCACTTTAGGTTTGCGTTTGACTATGCTGTCTGCAATAAAGTCTTTGCGTGTGCTATTGGATTGCACGATGGCATTAATCAAGTTTTGCGGCACATTGTTGTAATTGGCAAGTAGTTGCTTGGTGTCCTTGGGTAAGCAATAGCCGCCATAACCAAATGATGGGTTGTTGTAGTGCTTGCCTATGCGGGGGTCTAAACACACGCCTTCAATAATTTGCTGGGTGTTTAAGCCATGTGTTTCAGCATAAGTATCTAGCTCATTAAAGTATGAAACACGCATAGCTAAATAAGTGTTAGCAAACAGTTTGATCGCTTCGGCTTCTGCGCTATGTGTTAATAAAATATCAACATCAGGCTTGAGCGAACCTTGTTGTAGCAAGCTTGCAAAGGTTTTAGCGCGTTCGGAAATCTCGCCGACAATAATACGAGAAGGGTGCAGATTGTCGTAGAGCGCTTTACCTTCACGTAAAAATTCGGGCGAGAACATAATCTGCGCGTTTGGAAAACGCTGTTTGAGGCTCTCTGTATAGCCAACGGGGACGGTAGATTTAATCACCATCACTGCATCAGCTTCGATACTTAGCACATCATTAATAACTGCTTCGATAGATCGAGTGTTGAAGTAATTGGTTTCTACATCATAGTCTGTGGGGGTTGCAATCACCACAAAGTCTGCGCCTCGGTAAGCTTTTTCTTTATCTAAGGTCGCAGAAAATTTAAGCGCTTTGTTTTTAAGGTAGTCTTCAATTTCAGCGTCTGCAATTGGTGAGACTTTTCGATTAAGCATCTCGACTTTTTCAGCCAAGATATCCAAGGCAATCACTTCATGATGCTGTGCTAAAAGGACCGCTAAAGACAAGCCTACATAACCAGTTCCAGCAATTGCGATTTTCATAGATACACCAAGAAATAGAGGTTAGCTGACTTTTCTTGCGATTAATACACCGCTAGTGCCGCCGAATGCGAATGAGTTGGACATAATGGTCTCTACTTTGACGTTTTGACGGCCAATATTAGGCACGTAATCCAAATCACATTCAGGGTCTGCTACAGCCAAATGGGCCGTTGGGGGCAGGGCTTGCTCTTGTATTGCCATCATGCAAGCAACAAATTCCACAGCGCCTGCTGCGCCCATTAAATGGCCATGCATAGATTTAGTTGAGCTCACAGGGATGCGTGTTCCGCACACTTGCTTAATGGCATTGGTTTCAGTGACATCATTGAGTTTAGTGCCTGTGCCGTGCGCATTAATGTAATCGAGTTGGTCTGCCGTAATATTAGCCTCGGCTAAAGCCTTGCGTATGGCACGTGACTGGCCTTCTACCGAAGGCTGAGTAATATGGCTTGAGTCGTTACTACTGCCGTAGCCGATAATTTCTGCATATATTTTTGCACCTCTAGCGATGGCTCTGTCCATGTCTTCCAGCACTATCATTCCCGCGCCCTCGCCAAGCACTAAGCCTGAACGGTTGGCTGAGAATGGTTTGCAAGATGCGCTAGGGTCTGTTTCATCTTCATCGGCCAGTGTGCGTAGCGCTTCCCAAGCTTTGATAGTGCCAAACGTTAACAAGGCTTCTGAACCGCCTGCCAGCATCACATCGGTATAACCGTGTCTAATCTGGCGAACGGCTTCGCCAATAGCGACAGAAGAAGATGAACAGGCTGTGCAAAAGGTAAGGTCTGGCCCCGTAATGCCGAAATCTAAAGCGACTTGTGCGCTTGCGGCATTATTCATTGCCATCAGTACGGTAAACGGTTTGAGGCGCTTGGCTTGCTCTTTGTAAAGCCTGACATAGCCTTCTTCAATAGAAGTCGCGCCACCCATGCCTGTACCAAGATAAACGCCAAAGCGTTCTAGGTTTTCTGTGCTTAGATCTAAGCCAGCATCATGAATCGCTTGCTGACTTGCGGCTACCGCAAATTGGGTGACACGATCCATAGTGGCCGCTTTGTTTTTGACAAAATGGTCGAGTGGCTCAAAATCATTGATATAAGCGGCGATTTTACAATCGAGGTTATCTACAAAATCAGTTTCAAGTCGCTTGATGCCAGATTTTCCTGCCATTAAATTAGCAAAAAAAGTCTTTGCATCATTCCCCACGGGGGAGAGCACACCTAAACCAGTGACAGCAACGCGTCTAACAGCCATTATTTACCTTGTGCTGCGCGCAGACGATCAAGTAAAGCAACCACATCACTGACCGTTTTAATATCAACTTCATCGTTAGGAACTTTGATGCCAAACTTCTCTTCAGCATCAAAAATAATATCGAAAGTATCTAATGAGTCAATTTCAAGCGACTCAAAAGTTGCATCTAGTGTGATTTCTTCGAGTGGTTTATCAAATTTTGTTGCGATGATTTCTCGCAGTGTTTCAAAGGTGTTCAACTTACTCTCCTAAACTACAGCTGTTTCTGTGCTGGCACATTTCTTAAAAAATTCACCCATATGCAGGGCAATATCATTCTTACGTTTATCCAGTGTTAATACATGGTAAGTATCATCGACTAGGAAAGTCTCTACTTTACGCGATG
>JBMSSY010000144.1:0-3379 GCA_049424605.1 Candidatus Methylopumilus sp. | reverse complement strand
TCGGCAATAAAAGCCTTCACTTGGCTCCAATTACTTCAAATCAAACAATTTAAATCCAAATTGGTGGAGGGGGAAGGATTCGAACCTTCGTACTCTGAGAGAACGGATTTACAGTCCGTCGCCTTTAACCACTCGGCCACCCCTCCAAACCGAACCCAAGATTATGCAGATTATTCAAGCAAGTGTCAATGCCAATGTCGACTATTAATTTGTCTTTGCAAAACAGGCTATCCGCCTTAGTTTAGATTGACTGGTTTAAACTCCGGATAGGCTTTAACGTAGATGGCCAAATCAGCATCCAGCGTATCCCAATTGATGGTTTTTGCGACCAACTGATAAATAAAGTTCACGATGGGGTTTTGATGCTGGCAGTAATTACTCAAAGCCACCATATCATTCCCCAGCTCTATCTTAGGTGCATAGCCAGTTTGGCCGCTTTGAATTGAAGTCGCACCTACACTATATGACCATTCCACCGCGGCGTCCCAAAGCCTAAAGTATAAAAACCATTCTTTGGGCTGTTTGTAATCAATGCCGATAAACTTATTCACCACATGCTCGCCCAATTTAAAGCAAAGCATAAAACACAGCATTTCTTTAGATTGGTTTTTGCGCAAAATAACATAATGTGAGTTTTGATAACTTGATATCTCATCAAAGAATCGACGGTTGAGCTGCTCGAACTTGGTATTACCTTTTTCATAGGTCTGCCAAAACAAGGCAAAAATTTCATCCATCACTTCTGCGCTGGGCTGGCTGAGTATTTCAACAAAAACAGGGGCTTCATTAGCCTGCTTCATTTTCTTTTTTAGCTTGTTGCGACGAGAGGCTTTAAGCGAGGCCATGTAATCATCTTTATTGTTGCCAGCTAGCTGCAAAGTGGTTCCAGGAAAACTCACTAAATGGAACAAACCATCACGCTTTAATAGCGGGATTAAAGCAGAGGCTTGCTCCTCGGCAAAATCTTTCCAGACTCGCATTGTTGCCCCCAAGGCATCTGCTTGAGTGCGCATTGCTTTATTGATGCAGGCAAAAACCTCACCAGCATCAGCCCCCTCTACCAAGCCAACTCTACCCTCATCGCTACAAGGTGAGCCAATAAAAAAAGTACGCTGAAATAGTAGCGATGGGAAAAGCTTGCCCAAGAGATTAAAAATAGGCAGCAAAGCAGGCGGAATTACCAAAGCAATAGGAACGTCCATTAAAAAAGCGGGGGCAATCGCTACTGGCTGGTCATTAAAACTGACTAAGCCATACATAAACTTAAATTGACTATCCAAACCAGCACGCTCGAGTGCGGCATACCACCATTTACCTTCATAAGGCGAGGCAAAGCATTGTTGCCATAGCTGCTCGGGGATGCTCTCCACCGACTGATGCCACTCAAGTTTATACATGGGCCATTTGCTCCGACAAAACGTCGCATATTCTAGCGAAATCTTGGTCATTCAACCAAGGACAATTGGAAATAATCAAAGTCTGCGCGGCAAATGCTTGCGCATTAGGAATATGCGCATCTACAAAATAAGGCGCTAAATAATCGTAATCTTTTAAAGCGTGAATAAATAAGCGTCCAACGCCTAAACCTTGATCCCAAAGTTGCTCAAGCACCGCGTTTCGCGCTTGCTCTGTTGGCATCAGCACTATAAAAAAGGGCCACACGCCTTCACCGCCAGCGCAATCAAGCATGATTTGTATGCCTGCAATCTGCTTTAATTGCGCTAATCGTCTTTCAGCCAAACGCCGCGTGCTTGCTAAAAAATCAGGCAATCTTTCTGCTGCTTTTGCGCCTACCTTTTTGCGCCAACTACCCACTTTGTGCAAGGGAAAATCAAAAGAACAATCGTCGCCCACGGCTTGGATTAAATCGCCGCGTTTGAGTTTATTACGCAAATTTCGCCCAAATGCCAAGCCCATACCCATGGGGCGATAAAGCAGATAATAAGCAAATAACTCTAGTATGCGCCGCGCTTCTATTAATGGCTTAGGCGGCAAGGTGGCACCAACACGCTTAATGGCTGCGCTAATATTCGGGTTTTGACTAAACAACACACCGCCTGCAAATATAGTCAGCCCTTTGCCTACCCCCAAACTATAGACGCCAATATCGGCAAAACTGCCAACTGCTTGATTAGCGATTTTTGCACCTAGCGATTGCGCGGCATCCTCAATCACATAAGCACCCACACTTTTAGCAATCGACATTGTTTTATCGACATCGACGACTCGTCCAGCAAGATGGGTATGAATAATCGCCAAGGTCTGCTCATTACTCACCGCCAGAAGCGCATCCTCACAAAATGCAAAATGCCCGACTCTCGAATCGGCTAAGACGGGAATTAAGCCTGCCTTAATCACCGCCAAGGCAACCCAAGGACAAGTATAGGCATTGATGACCACTTGCTTTCTATCGCTCAGTGTTTTTAAAGCCTCCAAAGCCACGAACAAGGCGGCGGTGCCTGAAGATTCAATTTGCACTTCATCAGCACCAACAAAGGCGGCAATCTTTTGCTCAAGAGAATGCTGAGATTTTCGGAAAAATGGTAAACAGGCAAAATCGCGCCAAGCCAGCGCTAAGCCTGCGGTTGGCGCTGCTTCAGTGAACTTCAACATTTTCTTGCTCAGCCTCACTCAAGCTCAAACAAATAATCCCAATTACAATTAACAAGGCGCCAAGCACCTGCATAGGCGCAAGCCTATCGCCAAAATAAACAGCAGACACCACTAACACCAACACAACCTCTAAGTGAGAGGCGGCAAAGGCTGGGCCAACTGGCGCATGTTTGAGCAAAGTCATCCAAGCCACAAAAGAGCCGAGATAACCCAGTACCGCGCCATAAATCCAAGGTTGAGAAAAAATAGACATAAACCATGCTAGCTGCATGACGAACTCGCCACCATGATTAGAGGCGAGCTTAAATGAAACCTGAGTCAGCGTATCGCATAACATCAAAGCCGAGAAACCTATCATGTAAAACTTGGCTTTTTTCATGCGTACAACCCAACAAAAATAACACCCACGGTAATCAATGCCATACCGATGAGGCGCATTCTGTCTAACTTTTCTTTAAAGACGAATCTGCCAGCGATGACGATAGACACCATATTGATGGCGCCGAGCAAAACACCCTGTGACAAGGAAAGCACTGAAAGGAAAGCCAACCAAACAACGAACTCAAGACAAAAACAAATAATACCAATCCACAGCGGCAATGAGCCCAGCATGAATTTCCAGCGTTCTAATACTGTGGAGGCTTGTTGATCTGCAGTCGCAGCGAATTTAAGCGCAACGTGACCAACCGTGTCTAGCGTTACATTGATAACCCAAATTAAAATCGCGATTGAGGACAATAGATTTGGCTTCGGGTGATTATGGGGT
>JBMSSY010000143.1:0-3430 GCA_049424605.1 Candidatus Methylopumilus sp. | reverse complement strand
CCGATTTGATTTTTATTATCGGACGTAATAAACGTGCAATTCCAGATCATTTTGATATGGCCTACGAGCTAGAGAATGAGCTGGAGCGTAACGGCAAACACGAGCTACTTAAGCTTGTGCAAAACATTATCCCTAAGCATGTTAATTGTATTTATATACGCCAAGCACAAGCATTGGGCTTGGGCCATGCAGTGCGTATCGCTAGGCCAGTGGTCAATAACGAGCCTTTTGCGGTCTTGCTGGCGGATGACTTGCTTGATGGCAATGTGCCTGTAATGAAGCAAATGGTAAATGCTTATGATTATTATCGTTGCTCATTATTAGGTGTACAAAATGTGCCGCGTGAGCAAACCAAAAGCTACGGCATTGTGGCAACCACGCCTGTAAACGAGCAAATCGAACAGGTTTCAGGCATCGTTGAAAAGCCAAAGCCAGAAGATGCGCCTTCAACTTTGGGCGTGGTAGGTCGTTATATTTTAACGCCAAGAATTTTCCACCATTTAGACAATGTTAAACCTGGCGCAGGCGGTGAAATTCAACTGACAGACGGCATTTCAGCTTTATTGGCTGAAGAGCAGATATTGGCTTATCGTTATGATGGTGTGCGCTATGATTGCGGCTCTAAAGCGGGCTATATGGAAGCAACCGTGCGTTTAGGTTTGCGTCACCCTGAAGTGGGTGCGGACTTTAAAAAATTATTAGAAAAAATCGTCAACGAAGAAAAATTCAAATAAGCGGTTTATCGCAGTAAAAAGAAAAAGCCCAGCATTGCTGGGCTTTTTTTATGGGCGTGCTGTATTGATGATGGGCTTATTTTTTAAGTTGCAGTGTTGCGAGTGTTCTTGTTCTTACTTCATTGAGCAAATCTGCATCGTCAATCAAAGACTGCCCGTATGAAGGCACCATACTACGCATTTTCATTTTCCATTCGTGTGTTTGAATGCGGTCACTAAAGCAGCGTTGAATCACTTCTGTCATAGCTTGAACAGAGGTCGATGCCCCTGGGGAAGCGCCTAATAGTGCGGCGATTGAGCCATCTTTAGCAGTGACGATTTCGGTACCAAACTCTAACTTGCCGCCTTTTTTATGGCAGTTTTTAATAATCTGCACACGTTGACCAGCCTTGGCTAAATGCCAATCTGCACTCTTGGCATCGGGAAAGTATTGTCGCAAGGACTTGATGCGGCTCTCTTGTGACTGCACCACTTCGCCAATCAGATAGCGTGTTAAATTCATATTGCGCAAACTGGCAAACATCATGGATTTAAAGTTATTGGTTTTGAACGATTTTACTAAGTCTAAGAACGAGCCTTTTTTGAGAAACTTAGTGGTAAATCCAGCATAAGGGCCAAACAATAGCGCAGGTTGACCATCAATAATGCGTGTGTCTAAATGCGGAACAGACATGGGTGGCGCGCCTATCGCCGCTTTGCCGTAGACTTTGGCATTGTGTTGTTGAATGATGTCTGGGTTTTTGCAAACCAACCATAATCCACTGACAGGAAAGCCGCCATAGCCCTTGCTTTCAGGAATGCGTGATTTTTGCAGCAAAGGTAAAGCCCCGCCTCCCGCGCCCAAAAATACAAATTTAGCTTTAATGGTTTGTGATTTTTTGGTGCCTAGGTCGCGTATGCCTACATGCCAGATGCCACGCTTATCTTGCTTAAGGCGGCTCACACTGTGATTGAGTTTTAACTCAAAATCACTTTGCTTTTGAAGATGGCTAATCAAGCCGCGCGTTAAAGCGCCAAAATCTACATCGGTGCCATAATCAACTCGGGTCGCGGCGACTGCTTGCGTGCCTCGCCCCTGCATAATCAAAGGCATCCATTGCTTTAACACCTCCACATCTTCGCTATATTCCATGGCATTAAATAGCGGATGTTGGCTGAGTAGCTCAAAGCGTTTTTTTAAAAAAGCCACATTGTCCTGCCCCCATACAAAGCTTAGATGCGGGGTAGGATTAATAAAGTCTTTAGCCTTGAGAATGTTTTGTTCTACTAAAAAAGACCAAAATTGTAATGATTCTTCAAATGCCGCATTGATGCTAAGCGCACGCTTAATTTCAATACTGCCATCGGGATTTTGTGGGGTGTAATTCAGTTCGCAATAGCCAGCATGGCCAGTACCAGCGTTGTTCCAGCCATCAGAGCTTTCGCCCGCAATATTGGGTAGTCGCTCTATTATTTGAATGCTTAAAGCAGGATCCAGCGTTTTTAGCATAGCCGCTAGCGTTGCGCTCATCACTCCTGCGCCCACTAATAACACATCGACTTGCTGATCTGACATAAAGACTGCACCTATTTTTTGTTAAATGACTACGCTTTTTATGTACTCGCGCGGACAGCATCATAAGCGTGAATGCGCTGGATGTAAATTGCTGCTTTTTACATGCAGATGGGGCATATCGCCCCATCCTGATTTAAAGCCTGTGCGACAGAAACTTAACTGATGCTTTGTTTTAACTGATCAAGAATCGCTGGATTTTGGCTTCGGCCGCTTCGCTTAACATCGCTTCGCGAGTTAGCCTGCGTCGAAATCCAGAGTTTCTTAGCATGCATCAATGAATGACCTCTTTGAGTTGGTCTAAAATCGCTGGATTTTGGCTTCGGCCGCTTCGCTTAACATCGCTTCGCGAGTTAGCCTGCGTCGAAATCCAGAGTTTCTTAGCATGCATCAATGAATGACCTCTTTGAGTTGGTCTAAAATCGCTGGATTTTCTAAAGTCGAAATATCAGAAGTAATTTCTTCGCCTTTGGCTAAGCTGCGCAATAAGCGCCGCATGATTTTACCTGAGCGCGTTTTAGGTAAATTATCCCCAAAACGAATATCGTCAGGCTTGGCAATTGGGCCAATTTCTTTACCTACCCATTCACGTAGCTCGCTGATAATTTTTTTAGCTTGCTCGCCTTCAGGGCGCTGAGCTTTAAGCACCACATAGGCCACGATAGACTCGCCTTTAATGTCGTGTGGTTTGCCCACAACGGCGGCTTCAGCCACCAAGGGATGTGCAACCAGTGCGGACTCAATTTCCATGGTGCCTAGGCGGTGACCTGAGACATTCAGCACATCATCAATCCGCCCCATAATAGTGAAGTAGCCAGTTTCTGCATCACGTATTGCGCCATCGCCAGCCAGATAGGTTTTGCCACCCAAATCTTCAGGAAAGTAAGATTTGATATAGCGTTGGTCGTCGCCCCAAATGGTGCGTATCATCGAAGGCCAAGGACGTTTAATCACCATTAAGCCGCCTGTGCCCCAAGGCACATCTTTACCTGTTTCATCGACAACTTCTGCCTGAATGCCAGGAAAGGGCAGGGTGCAAGAGCCAGGAATTAAGGGTGTGACGCCAGGTAAAGGCGTAATCACATGACCGCCAGTTTCGGTTTGCCAGAAGGTATCAGCGATTGGGCAACGTGAGCCGCCCACA